>CAIZKA010000515.1 GCA_903933395.1 uncultured beta proteobacterium
GCCCGCAGGGCGCGGCGCTGGACGGGGCTCAGCGGGGTGGAATTTTCAGTCATGACGGGATTGTAACGTGAGCGGCAAGGTCGAGAGCAAACAGAAGGTCAAGAAGAACAAGACCACCAAGGCCTGGATCACCGAGCACGTCAATGACGCCTACGTGCAGCGGGCCCGTGTCGAGGGCTGGCGTTCGCGCGCGGCGTTCAAGCTGACGGAAATCGACGACAAGGACAAACTCCTGAAGCCGGGCATGACGGTAGTCGATCTCGGTTCTGCTCCCGGCAGTTGGTCGCAGGTGGCCGCAAAGCGCGTGGCGCCCGGCGGACGCTTGATCGCGCTCGACCTGCTGCCGATGGAGCCCGTGAATGGCGTCGAGTTCATTCAGGGCGATTTCCACGACGATGCGGTGCTGCAGGCACTGACCGATGCCCTCAAAGGGCGGCAGGTTGACCTTGTTTTGTCGGACATGGCCCCCAATATGTCGGGGATAGGCATGGTGGATCAGGCGCGGGTGATGGTTCTCGCGGAGCTGACCCTGGAGTTTTGCAGCCTGCATTTGAAACCCGGCGGCGACATGCTGGTCAAAGTTTTCCAGGGGGACGGCTTCATGGAGTTGCGCCGGGCCTTGCAGCAGCAGTTCCGTACCATGCAGATGAGAAAGCCGGCAGCATCGCGCAACCGCAGCGCCGAAATCTACCTGCTGGCGCGGGACAGAAAGCCCTGAGCGCAGGCCGCCGCGGTTTGCAGGGCAGGACGATCGGCACTAGAATGACCTGATACCCAATCCCGGTCGCGGGAAAGAGAGGCTACACCTTGAATAACATGTTCAAAAATATGGCTATCTGGCTGGTGATCGGCATCGTCCTGATGACGGTTTTCAACCAGTTCAATACACGCCAGAGTGCGGCACTCGGATCACTGGAGTACTCCCAGTTCCTGGAAGAGGTCAAATCCGGCCGCGTTACCAAGGTCGTGATCCAGGGGCGCACCCTGGAAGCCACCACCACTGACGGCAAGCGGATTACCACCTATGCGCCGCCGGACCTGTGGATGGTCTCCGACCTGCTGAAGAACAACGTCAAGGTCGTCGCCAAGCCGGAGGAGGAGCAGTCTTTCCTCACCAGCATTTTCGTCTCATGGTTCCCGATGCTGCTGCTGATCGGCGTCTGGATCTTCTTCATGCGCCAGATGCAGGGTGGCGGCAAGGGCGGCGCCTTCTCCTTTGGCAAGAGCAGGGCGCGGATGATGGACGAATCGTCGAACACCATTACCTTTGCCGATGTGGCCGGTTGCGACGAGGCCAAGGAAGAAGTCTATGAAATGGTCGACTTCCTGCGCGACCCGTCGAAGTTCCAGAAACTCGGCGGGCGCATCCCGCGCGGTGTGTTGCTGGTCGGTTCGCCGGGCACCGGCAAGACCCTGCTGGCCAAGGCCATCGCCGGCGAGGCCAAGGTGCCTTTCTTCTCCATTTCCGGTTCCGACTTCGTCGAGATGTTCGTCGGCGTCGGCGCGGCGCGCGTGCGCGACATGTTCGACCAGGCCAAGAAATCGTCGCCCTGCATCATTTTCATCGACGAACTCGATGCCGTCGGCCGCCAGCGCGGCGCCGGCCTCGGCGGCGGCAACGACGAGCGCGAGCAGACGCTGAACCAGATGCTGGTCGAGATGGACGGCTTCGAGCCCTCCGTGGGCGTGATCGTCGTGGCCGCCACCAACCGTCCCGACGTGCTTGATCCGGCGCTGCTGCGTCCCGGCCGCTTCGACCGCCAGGTCGTGGTGCCGCTGCCCGACATCCGCGGCCGCGAGCAGATTCTCAAGGTGCATATGCGCAAGGTGCCGGTGGCGCCGGACATCGATGCGTCTATCCTGGCCCGCGGCTGCCCCGGATTTTCCGGCGCCGACCTGGCCAACCTGGTCAATGAGGCCGCGCTGTTTGCCGCGCGCAGCAACAAGCGCCTGGTGGACATGGAAGACTTCGAGCGCGCCAAGGACAAGATCATGATGGGCGCCGAGCGCCGCTCGATGGTCATGCCAGAGGAAGAGCGCAGGAACACCGCGTATCACGAGTCGGGCCATGCCGTGGTCGCCAAGCTTCTGCCCAAGACCGATCCGGTGCACAAAGTGACCGTCATTCCGCGCGGCCGGGCACTCGGCCTGACCATGCAGCTGCCGGACCAGGAGCGCTACAGCCAGGACCGTGACCGCCTGCTTTGCACTATTTGCGTCCTGTTTGGCGGCCGCATCGCCGAAGAACTGTTCATGCAGCAGATGACCACCGGGGCCTCCAACGATTTCCAGCGCGCCACCGATCTCGCGCGGCGCATGGTGACGCAGTGGGGCATGTCGGACAGTCTCGGGCCGATGGTATATGGCGAAGAAGAGGGCGAAATATTCCTCGGCCGTTCCGTCACCACGCACAAGAACATGTCGGAAGCCACCATGCAGAAGGTGGATATCGAGATTCGCCGCACACTCGACGAGCAGTACGCGCGCGCGCGCAAACTGCTCGAGGATAACCGCGACAAGGTCGAGGCCATGACCGCCGCCCTGCTCGAACTCGAGACCATCGACGCCGACCAGATCAACGACATCATGGCCGGCCTGCCGCCGCGTCCGCCCAAGCCTTCCAGCGCGCCGCCGGCTCCCAGGGTCGACAGCACGCCGGGTCCCGCGCCGACCGCGCCGGCACCGGCCTGACGACCAGGATCAACCGGACACGGGCCGCCGCCGACTTGTCGAACCGGCGGCCCGCTTTCTTATGACCCAGCATTTTCATTGCGGCCGCTATGTTCTGAATGCCGAACGCCCGCTGATCATGGGCATCGTCAATCTTTCCGACGATTCCTTTTCCGGCGACGGCCTGCACGGGGATATCGAAGCGGCCATCGCACAGGGACGGCGGTTCATCGAAGAGGGCGCGCATATCCTCGATCTCGGTGCCGAGTCGTCGCGGCCGGGGTCGGCACCGGTGCCGGTCCAGCAGGAAATCGATCGCTTGCTGCCGGTGGTCGAGGCCCTGCGCGATTGCGGTATGCCGCTGTCGATCGATACCGTCAAGCCGGAAGTCATGCGCGTGGCACTCAATGCGGGTGCCGACATGATCAACGACATCAACGCGCTGCGGGCACCGGGCGCGATGGAGGTTGTCGCCGCGAGCAAGGCCGGAATCTGCCTGATGCACATGCAGGGCGACCCGGTCACCATGCAGGATGCTCCCCACTATGCCGATATCGTGACCGAGGTGGCCGAGTTTCTCGCCGAGCGCGTGGCAGCGGCCGAAGCGGCCGGCATCGCCTTGAACCGGATTGCGGTCGATCCGGGTTTCGGCTTCGGCAAGACGCTGGAGCACAACATTACGCTGCTGCGCCGCCTCGGCGAACTGCTGGTGCCGGGCATGCCGCTGCTGGTGGGGATGTCGCGCAAGTCGATGCTGGGCCTGCTCACCGGGCGCGCGGCCGCGGACCGGATCCATGCCGGCGTCGCGGCACATGTGCTGGCGGTCGAGCGCGGCGCGCGCATCGTACGGGTGCATGATGTCGCTGCAACGCGCGATGCGCTGGCGGTTCTGGAAGCTGTGGAGGATTACTGAATGGGACGCAAATATTTCGGCACGGACGGAGTCCGCGGCCGCGTCGGGCAGATGCCCATCACGCCGGACTTCATCATGCGCCTGGGCTTTGCCGCCGGCGCCGCACTGGTGGCACGCGAGGGCCTGCGCGCCGGCGAGCGGCCGGCCGTGCTGATCGGCAAGGACACGCGCATCTCCGGTTACATGCTGGAAGCCGCGCTCGAAGCGGGTTTCTCCGCGGCCGGGGTCGACGTCATGCTCTGCGGGCCGATGCCGACCCCGGCCGTGGCCTACCTCACGCGCGCGCTGCGGCTGCAGGCGGGCGTGGTGATCTCGGCCTCGCACAATCCCTTCGACGACAACGGCATCAAGTTCTTTTCGGCGCAGGGCACCAAGCTGCCCGACATCGTGGAACTCGACATCGAGGCGCGGCTGGAGCAGCCGATGGCCTGCATGGAGTCGGCGAAACTCGGCAAGGCGCGCCGCGTCGATGACGCCGCCGGGCGCTACATCGAATTCTGCAAGAGCACCTTCCCCAACGACCTCGACCTGCGCGGCCTCAAGATCGTGGTGGACAGCGCCCACGGCGCGGCCTATCACGTTGCCCCCAACGTATTCCATGAACTCGGCGCCGAGATAGTCGGCGTCGGCGGCACGCCGAACGGCCTGAACATCAACAAGGACGTGGGGGCTACGGCGCCGGCGACACTGCGGCGCACCGTGCTCGAGACCGGTGCCGACTGCGGCATTGCGCTTGACGGCGATGGCGACCGGCTGGTCATGGTCGACGCGGCGGGAACGCTCTACGACGGTGACCAGCTGCTTTACGTGATCGCCCGCCATCGCGCGCAAAACCAGCCTGTGTCGGGCGTGGCCGGTACGCTGATGAGCAACCTCGGCTTCGAGCACGCCATGGCTCGCCTGGGCATCGCTGTCGGCCGCGCCAAAGTGGGCGACCGCTACGTGCTGGAAATGATGAAAGAGAAAGGCTGGCTGCTGGGCGGCGAAAATTCCGGGCACATCATCTGCCTCGATCGCCATACCACCGGCGACGGCATCATCGCCGCGCTGCAGGTGCTCGCCGCCTTGCGTGCCACCGGCGAGACACTGGCCGAGGCCTGTGCCGACCTGACGCTGTATCCGCAGAAACTGATCAACGTCAGGATGCCGGCCGGGTTCGACTGGGCCGCCGACGAGGGAATCCGCACGGCAGTGAAGGCGGCCGAGGCGACGCTGGACGGTGGTGGCCGTGTGCTGCTGCGTCCTTCCGGTACCGAGCCCCTGCTGCGGGTGATGGTCGAAGGGCGCGATGCGTCGGTCGTACTGGCGCAAGCAGAAGCCATTGTCGGAGCGGTGCGCCGGGCCTTCGGCGAATAAGCCGGAAACTGCCTGCGGCAAGCGCGCGTCAGGGGTTATGCACCGCGCGCAGGATCGTCTGCGTCTCGTCCTGGCGCACGCGATTCGTAAACCACCAGATTCCCGCCTTCTTGATGCTCCAGTCGGCTTCGGTGCCGGACAGCAGCAGCGAGGCCAGCCGCCCCAGCGCAGGCTGATGGCTGACCAGGATGACGGTGCCGGGGTGATCCGGCCAGTCCGCGGCACCGAGCAGGTCGGCAACGCTGGCGCCGATGCCGAGCTGGGACTTGACCTTGACCGGCAGACGGAGTGTTTCCGCAGTCTGCAGCGCCCGTTTGGCCGGACTCGACAGCACCGCGACTTTTCTTAAAGGCTGGCGGCGCAACCATTCGGCCATCTGCTCGGCCTGGTGCATTCCACGGGTCGTAAGTTCCCGATCGGCATCGGCGATCGGACCGGCCGCATCCTTTGCGTCGGCATGGCGCCACAGTATCAGATCCACATTGTTGTCCGCTTGAGTGAGCCCGGCAGCTTATGCCGCGTCTGTGACAATGGCATTACGGCGCGGCGGCGCCTATGCCTCCAGCGAGTGAAGTGCCGCCACGAGAGTCGGCGCCGGCGATACGGCGCCCGGAGGCGGGTCACCGTCATGCAATGCCACGCCGACCTGATCTCGGCGTCGCTCGACAGGCAGCGCACTGCCCGCGGTATGCCTGGCGGTCGCACATCCCGGCAGCGACTCCAGGTTGCGGCCCGGCATCAGAAGGATGAAACCGTCGCTACCTGCATGGCCAAAGAGAGCGGCGCTAGCGGCGTCTGCTTCGCCCCGGTCTGCGGCATCGTCCTCGCGTCGCAGGCGAAATGATGTCCCTGGCGGACGTCGAGGATCGGTTGGTACACGACGTGCAGCCCGCGTTCGTCCATCAGGCGCCTCAGCTCGCGGCTGCGGGGGCTGGCGTCGGCGGCGATAACGTCGCCTTGACTATGAATGTTCATGGTTTGCTTGCCTTTTAATGGTTGCCGCAGATAAGGCCGGTAAAGCCGGGGTTCTAGCCTCTATACGGGCGGCCGGGCCGGCTCCAGCGCGAACGAAGCAGTGCCAGGAGTTCGATGGCTCCCCACAGCAGGGTGCTGCCGAGGGCGAGTGCGGGATGGCTTATCAGGCGGTGCATCGGGAATGCCGGCCATTCAGGATTTGGAAGCAGGTCATGTCGTGTTCAGAAATCGTCAAGCAACCAGATCACCACCCATGGATCGTCAAACAGGCGGTCGATGTCGCTGAAGATTCGGTCGATCAGGGCTTTCATGACGCGTTCCCTTCGTGGTTGTGGCGGCAGCTTGCAAGATAGGCGTGGTGTGTTGCAGGCAGGTTTCAGTTGGATGACAAATGGCGCAAAGCCCGCAAATAGGTGCGGACAGGGGATATTCCGCGATGCCTTGCGTTATCCTCCGGCCATGACGGACAAGGGCATTCACGAACTCGATGAGTTGGAGCAGATTGCCGCGGCCGGCGGTACCGGTATGGAGACGCGAAGCCTTTGCGAAATTGCTTGCGGCGAACGAAGCCTGCCGCTGCGTGTCATCAGCCTCGGCAATCCCGACCCCGCCGTGCCGGCCATCGGCATTTTCGGCGGCGTGCATGGATTGGAAAGAATCGGCGCCCAGGTGGTCATCGCCTTCCTGCACAGCATCGTCAGCCGGCTGCGCTGGGATACCACCCTGCACCGTCAACTGGAACGGTTGCGCCTGGTCTTCGTCCCGGTGGTCAATCCCGGCGGGATGTGGCGGCGCACGCGCGCCAATCCGAACGGCGTCGACCTGATGCGCAACGCCCCGCTGGATGCGGTGGAAAAGCCGCCGTTCCTCATCGGCGGCCACCGCTTCGGGCCACACCTGCCCTGGTATCGGGGACCCGTTGCAGGGCCCCTCGAGGCCGAGAGCGCCGCCGTATGCAGGCTGGTTGAGGAGGAATTGCTCAGTCATCGATTCAGCCTGGCGGTCGATTGTCATTCCGGCTTCGGCGTCAATGACCGGATCTGGTTTCCCTACGCGCATACCGCGGAACCGATCCCCCACCTGGCGGAAATGCATGCACTGCTGGAGATTCTCGACCAGACCCACAGTCACCATCGCTACGTGTTCGAACCGCAGAGCCGCCAGTATCTGGCGCACGGCGACCTGTGGGACTACCTGTACTTGCGCTCGCTGGAGCGCGAGGGTTGCATGTTCCTGCCGCTGACCCTGGAAATGGGTTCCTGGCTGTGGGTCAAGAAGAACCCGCGGCAGTTGTTTTCGCGGCACGGCATTTTCAATCCCTTGATCGAACACCGCCGGCAGCGGGTGTTGCGCCGCCATCTGGCCTGGCTTGATTTCATGACCCGCGCGGCCGGCGGGCATGCGTTGTGGCTGCCGGCGGGCGAGGCGCGCGAGCAGCACCGGCGCCGCGCCATGCAGCGCTGGTACGGCGGCGGTCAGGAATGAATGCTGCGGTGACGGAGTGGATCCTGCTGCGCGGTCTGAGCCGCGAAGCCCGCCACTGGGGCCGCTTCCCGCAGCACTTGGGTGAGGCGCTGGGTGCGGCATCGGGTGCGGTACGGGTCACCTGTCTCGACCTGCCCGGCAACGGGCAACTGAACGACTTGGCCAGTCTGCGCAGCGTTGAAGCCATGGCGGACTGGTGCCATGCCGAACTTGCGCGCCGCGGCAGCACATTTCCCTGCAGCGTGGTGGCGATGTCGCTCGGCGCCATGGTGGCAGTCGCTTGGGCACAGCGCCATCCGGGCGATCTCGCGGCGGCGGTGTTGATCAACACCAGCCTGCGGCCCTTCAGCCCGTTCTACCGGCGCATGCGCCCGGCGAATTACCTGCCCCTGACGCGTTTATTCGGTCTCCCGGCAAGCGGACGCGAGATCGAGACGGCGATTCTGCAGATGACGACGCGCCGCGTGGCCGACCCTGACGCGGTGATCACGCAATGGCTGCAGTGGCGGCGCGAGAATCCCGTGTCGCGGCGCAACGCTCTGCGCCAGTTGCTGGTTGCCGCGCGCTACCGGGCGCCGCAGCGGCGGCCGCTTGACCGGATCCTGCTGCTGGCCGGAGGCGCCGACCGGCTGGTGGATCCGCGCTGTTCCGGCGAACTGGCGCGGGCCTGGGATCTGCCCTTGCACATTCATCCCGAAGGCGGACACGACCTGCCGCTCGACGACGAGGCCTGGGTCCTGCAACGCATTCTGGCCTGGCTCGATCCCGATGGCATGGACGACCCTGGCAGTTGTGCAAATCTGTGTAACGGAAGCGCAACGAAACCGTAACAGGTGACCAAGATAATGCAGCGGATTCCCATCCCTGACTATTGGAGTTCGCCATGCGCATCATCCCCGTCCTCGCTTCCGTCGTGTTTCTTTCCGCCTGCGCCAGTCAGAGCGCTCCCCCGGAGAAAGCCGCTGCAGCGCCCGCCGCGGCGCCTGCCGCCAAGTCCGGCGCGCAATGCTATTCGGGCGACCACGGCAAATTCTTCAATGTAGACGAGAAAACATCCATCGCTGGCGTTGCGGTGATTTGCAAGGCGACCGCAGACGGCAAGTCCGGCCAGTGGGTGGGCAGCAAGCACTGACCGGATTCGCCGGGGGCCGAGGTCTTCGCCCCGGTCAGGCGAGGTGCTGCAGATCGAGTCCGCGGATCCGCTCCGCCCCGACCGGAATCTGACTGCCAGCCGCTGGAAACCTACCGCCTGGTCGCTTCCGCTCGCGTCTCGTGCATGGCGTCGGGGCCTGTCCGAAGCTTTCGCTTCTCGAAAAAGCGCAGCGCAACGAGCGTAATCCAGCCTATGGCCACCACTCCTGCGACGAAGGCGCCGTAGGCAAAAGGCCATGGAATACCACTCGTCATCATTGAAAACTCCGACATGCCGCCGATGCCGGCAAGGATGTTCATGGGCATGAAGATGACGCTGATCGTCGTCAGCGACGACACGCGCTTGTTCTGGTTGATGTTGATGAAGCCTACCGTCGCGTCCATCAGGAAATTGATCTTGCCGAAAAGGAACGAGGTATGGCCGTCGAGCGACTCGATGTCGCGCAGGATCTGCCGCGTGTCGTCATGCTGCCCGGGTGAAAGCAGCCGCCCTCGCATCAGGAATGAAAGGGCGCGGCGGGTATCGAGCACGTTGCGCCGGATGCGGCCGTTGAGGTCTTCCTGCTGCGCGATCTCGGAGAGAATTTCGGCCGCCTGGTCGTCCGTAACCTGCGGCGAAAGTACCGTGCGCCCCACGGCTTCCAGCTCGACGTAGATCTCCTCCAGCGCGGCCGCCGAATACTCGACGTCGGCCGCGTAAAGGTCGATCAGCACGTCCTTGCCTTCCGTAACGTAGCCGGGCTGGATGCGCGCGCGCAGGCGCTGCAGGCGGAAGACAGGCAGTTCCTCGCCGCGCATCGAAAATAGGATGTTGTCGTGCAGCACGAAGGCGACGGCGACGCTTCGCGATTCATCTTCCCGGTCGAGCAGAAAATAGGAGTGCAGGTGCACTTCGCCGTTATCTTCGATGTAACAACGTGCAGACTCCTCAAGGTCGGTGAGGTCGTCGGCATCGGGAAGCTGAAGTCCGAAAATCTCCTCTATCCATTTCCGCTCCGTGCGCGAGGGGGCGATCAGATCAACCCAGATCGGTCTGGCCCGGACCAGGTCCTCCCGGCTGTCAATGGGGATCTGGCGCAGCCTGCCATTGTGAAGATCGAAGGCGCTGAGCATGATCGGCTTGCGGGGCGACGCTTGCGAAGCCAGGAAGGTGTCACGCAAGGCATCCGACAACTCGTCGAGGATTTCATCGCCACGCTCGGGCGCCAATAGTTCCCAGACCAGGACGCTGTCGCCCTGGGGAAGCGCCTCGAGTATGCGGGCCAGGCAGTCAGGTGCCATCCGGTCCAGCCGGCCCTTCAGTTCGGACACGTGCTGCTTGTGCACCATCTCTTCGACGAGCTGGTGGCGCGGCATGTCCTGCCGGTGCACAAGGCTTTCCACTCTTCGTTGGCGGGCCAGCAGTTCCTGGACAATCCGCAGTTGCTGCCCTTCGTTCCCGACCTGCCCGGTGGCGCCGTCGTGAAGGGTGGTCATGGCATTTTCATTTCAGCGGCAAAGTTGAATTGGTCCGTCCTCCGCCCCGAAGGACTCGACGCCATGATCCATCGCTGCAGTTGGCGTTTCACGCCTGTTGTTTGCGACACATCGCCGTGGAGCGTCATCGAACTGCGCGCCATCTTTCGTTCGCTCCGGGGCAATTCCGGCCGGCCCTGGGGGCGGCTAGCGACCATGCGTCGCGCCGGCCCTACTCATGCTCCTGCTCCAGTCGCGGCAGGTCGAGTCCGCGGATCCGTTTCAGCTTGGCGGGAATGTCTGCCAGAAGGGCCGCGTGACGCTGACTATGCCAGCCGCCGATCAGGGTCACGGCTTCGCGCAGGTGCGGGTCGCGGCCGGCGCAGACCATCAGCAGGGTGCCGGCGCTGGCCAGGTCGTTGAGCTGGCCAAGTTCTTCCTGGAGCCCGGCAAGCCGCTTGACCACCGCGGCGCCGGATTTTCCAGGGATCATCGGTCCGAAGAATTCGATCGCATAGCGCAGCCGCTTGATGCCGATGCGCAGTTCATGCAGGGAGGGCGGGCTCTCGGGGCGGGCGGCTGCGGCCAGTTCGAGGATCTTTTTCAGCAGGCGGCGCAAGCGGCGGTCGGCGAACTCCAACAGGGATGGCGCCTCGCCGGTACCGCCGGGGGCTTCGACGAAGGGGGTGCGCTGCAACAGGCTGGTGGCGGTCAGCAACAATTGGCCATAGGCAGGCTGGCGCAGCGTGTGGCGGATTGCGCTGCGGGCGGCGTACAGGCGGATGGTGATGGCGCTGGCCAGGTCGGTCAGGCGCGGTTCGTCCGGCAGGGCCTTGGAAACCGGCGTGACGATCTCGGCCATCAACACGTCGAGGTCGCGGGCCTGGCCCAGCGCCTGCATCAACTCGCGCATCGGCGGCACCAGCTGTTCAGCAAAACTTGCCGGCAGCACCGGGCCGAACATGCGCATCGCCGCGCGCAGGCGCCGTGTGGCGACCCGCATCTGGTGCACGAACTCGGGGTCGTCGCTGCGCACCGCGCCGTGGTGGTTGAGCTGCAGGTGCGACAGGCAGTCCAGCGCGATCAGGCGGAATGTCGCGAGCGGCGAATCGGCGGCATCGATCGGCACATCGCCGGCCTTTACCGGGGCCGGCGGCGTGTCGAGGAACAGCCGGTAGCCGCGTTCCGCCTTCGACAGCAGGAGCGGCGGCAGTGCATGGACTTGCGCCAGTTCCAGGGCCAGTGCATAAAGGCTGTCGACACTGCCGGCCAGTAACTGCAGTTCCAGTTCGGAAATGGTGTCGCGGCGGCCGTTGGAGGCAATCCAGCCGCGGTCGAGCTTGACCAGAATGCGGCTGCCCGGATCCGGGTTCAGCTGCCATACAGTGCGGCGGATGTTGGTTTCGAACATGGCCGCGATGCGGCGGACGATCTTGTCCCGCTGCAGCCAGTCGCGCAGTGCGGCATCGTCGACATGCGAGAAATCGAAATGGTTGAGGTAGGGCGCCTGCCATTCCGGCCGCCGCGTCAGGCCGCTGTCCGAGTCGTCCTGGCGCTTGATGGTCTGCTGCCAGGAGTTGCCCTGCTTGCGCAGCCGCAGCAGGATGCCGGCGCGACGCAAGGCCAGGCGCCCGGTGTCGTAGTAGATGCTGACCAGGTGCTGCTGTTCCCTGGTTGCCGCTTTCGCCAGCAGCGGGTGGCGCTGCAGCGCGGCGTGGCGGTCTTCGGCGACCGCCAGTTTCAGGGCGATTTGTTGAGTCATGGCATTTACGCCGGAGATGGCTTGTCGTCCAGTGTAGCCCCTTTACCCCGTCGGAATTATTACAGTTGCGAGACACCGTCGCTGCAGACCAGGGCGGGCCGCGGCAGTTCGCCAGGAGTTCCCGCAGGGACGCACAGCGCTGGCGCCGGCGACACGGCGGCCTGCACCGTTGCCGGGGCGGCGGCAACGGCGACGGGCTGCCAGGCGCGCACCAGTTCCAGCGTGCCGTCGTGGTGTTCGACAATGGCGGTGCAACTGTCCACCCAGTCGCCGCAATTGACATACACCACGTCATCGACCCTGCGCAGCGCCGCACTGTGGATGTGGCCGCAGATCACACCGTCCAGCCCGCGTTCGCGCACGGCATGGATCAGGGAATCCTCGAAATCGAAAATGAAGGAGACGGCGCGCTTGACGTGGCTCTTGGCAAAACCCGCCAGCGACCAGTAGCCGGGGCGGCGCAGCAGGCGGCGCAGGCGCGACAACCAGGCGTTTACGCGCACCAGCAGGTCGTAGCCGACGTCGCCGAGCACGGCCAGCCAGCGGTGGTAGCGCGTCACCTGGTCGAATTCGTCGCCGTGCAGCAGCAGGTAGCGCTTGCCGTCGGCGGCGAGGTGGATATGCTCGAGCCTGACTTCGATGTCACCGAAAGACACGCCGTCATATTCGCGCATCGCCTCGTCGTGGTTGCCCGGAATGAACATCACGCGCTGGCCGTGGCGGGCGCGGCGCAGGATCTTCTGGACGATGGTGTTCTGCGCCGGAGTCCAGTGGATGCCGCGGTTCATGGCCCAGAAGTCGATGATGTCGCCGATCAGGAACAGGTTCTCGCTTTCGTAGTCGCGCAGGAAGTCGACCAGGCGATCGGCCTGGCAGCCGCGGGTGCCGAGATGGACGTCGGAAATGAATATCGAGCGGACTTTCATTGGTCGGCAAGAAAGCGATACACGACTTCCTCTTCCGGTGGCATGGCCGGCCGCGCGATGGCATCGCGCAAGGCGGTCACCAGTTGTTCGTGGATGTGTTCCCAGTCGAGTGCGGCCACGCTGCAGGGCGCTGCAACGGCAGCGCGGCGGCGGGTCCGGGGCCGGGTCACCAGGTCGAGCGCGGCGCGCACGAACTGGTCGCTGGCGCCCGGGTCGGCGAGCATGCCGTTGTCCCCGTGGCGTATGAGTTCGGCGGCCGCCGCCATGCGGTAGGCCACCACGGGCAGGCCGCTGGCCAGGGCTTCAAGGACGACGTTGCCCCAGGTGTCGGTCATGCTCGGAAACAGGAACAGGTCGGCCGAGGCGTAGTGGGCGGCGAGGTCGTCGCCGTGGCGCATGCCGGCATGGATATGTTCCGGATGCTGCTGCTGCATTTGCCGCCGCGAGGGGCCGTCGCCGACCAGCAGCAGGCGCGCACCGGGCGCGTAACGATGGATCGCGGCAAAGGTGGTGAGGACCAGCGGCAGGTTCTTCTCCGGGGCCAGGCGGCCGACATGCGCCACTACCAGGTCATCCTCGCCGACGTTCCAGGCGGCGCGCAGGGCGGCACTGCGGCGTGCCGGGTTGAACAAGGCGTTATCGACGCCGCGCGCCACCACGCGGACGTTGCGGTAGCCGTTGCGCTGCAGTTCGACACCGAGCCGGCGCGAAGGTACCAGCGTCATCCGGCTGCGGTTGTGCAGGCGTCGCATGTGCGCTGCGACCAGGCCTTCCAGCCAGGCGAAGCCATAGTGCCTGCTGTAGGTATGGAAATTGGTGTGGAACTCCGAAACTACCGGGATACCCAGTTCGCGTGCCGCAGCAATGGCCGAGGCGCCGAGCGGGCCTTCGGTCGCGACCTGCACCACGTCCGGCCGGTCGGCGCGCCACTGCCGGCGCAGCAGTCGCGACGCCGGCAGGCCGAATCGCAGTCCGGCGTAGCCCGGAATCGGCAGGCCGCGTACCAGTGTCGTGATCATTTGCGGCGAGGCGGCCGGGGCCTCCCCCGGGTACTGGACCGGCCGCGTCAGGCTGACGCGATGGCCGCGTGCCAGCAGGCCCTGCACCATGCGGCCCAGCGTCATGGCAACGCCGTTGACCTCGGGCGGGTAGGTTTCGGTGACGACCGCGACATGGAGTTGGGAACTCATGGCCTGCCCGGAACGGCACCCGCGGCCAGATCGGGCGCACAGCCGACCGCGCGCGGCGCGCGCAGCAACTGGCGATAGAGCGCGGCGAGCCTCGCGCCCTGCGTCCCGGCATCCCATTCGCGGGCGAAATCTATGGCTTCATCGGCCATGATCAGCAATCTGGTAGGCCGGCTCAGCAGCGCAAGCAGTTGCCCGGCAAAACCTTCCGGCGTTTCCTCGGCGGCAACCGCGCCACGCTGCGGCGCGATGATCTCGGCGGCTCCCAGTGCCGGGATGGCCAGCACCGGCAGGCCGATGGCCATGGCTTCGAGCAGCACCAGGCCCTGGGTTTCCGTTTGCGAGGCAAAGCTGAACACATCTGCGGCGGCGTAGCAGTCGCGCAGGCCGCCGTCGCGCGGCAGGTAGCCGACGAAGCGGACGTGCTGCTCCAGTTCCAGAGTGGCCACCTGCCGCTGCAGTGCCGGCAGCGCCGGCCCTTCGCCGGCTATCACCAGCAGCAGGTCGGGCCGTTGCCGGCGGGCGATGGACAGCATTTCTACCAGGAAGCCGATGTTCTTTTCGAAGGCCACGCGACCGACGAAGAGCGCGACCTTGCGTTCGGGCGCGATGTCCCATGCCTGGCGAAAGCGCCGGCCGTCGCCGCGCACGAACTGGCTCTCCGGCAGTCCGGTGGGAATCACGTGCAGCGGGGCGCTGACGCCATAGCCGCGCAGGGTGGCGGCCATCGGCTGCGAGGGCACGACGATGGCGTCGAGCGCGTTGCACTGGTGCCGGGCCAGGGCGCGGGCGGCGTAGCGCAGGGTACTCCTGGGCAGGAAGCGGATGTAGTGGGACAGGTACTCTTCGAAGTGCGTGTGGTAGGTTGAAATGCAGGGTATGCCGCGCGCCCGTGCCAGCCGCAGGCCGGCGTAATGGGCGGCGAAAGGGGTCTGGACATGGACCAGGTCAAAGTCGGCGCTGGCGAGACGGCGATCCAGTCGTGCCAGATGCCGCCACTGCATCAGACGGTCTTCCGGGTCCAGCGGCACGGCGCGGGAAGGCAGGCGGAGGATGTCCGCCCGCGCGTCGGCCTCGCGGTCGCATCCCGGGTAGTCGGGCGCCACGATAGTGATGTGCACGCCAAGGCGGGCCAGGGCGGTATGGAAGGTCTGGATCGAGGTGGAGACGCCGTTGATACGCGGAAAATAGACATCACTGACCATCAACACATGAACCCGGCGGCCAATGACCGGCGGCAGGGCACGAGTTTCGCTAATCCTGCCCAGGCTCAGGGCAACTTCGGCCACGCTCATGCTGCGGCCATTTCCGCGGGTTTCATGAAGTGACGCATGTAGCGCGGATTCATGCGCGACATCGGCAGCAGCATCAGCAGGTCGGCGGTGTTGAAGTCGGGATCCCAGGCCGGTTGGCCGCAGACCCATGCGCCGACACGCAGGTAGCCCTTGATCAGGGGCGGAATCAGGGCCGGCTGACCATTGGCGAGTTGCTCGAAGGGCAAGCCGTGCCGCGGGAAGCTGCGGTATTCCGCCGGGGCAATCTGGCACGGATCAAGTTGGGTGAACAAATTGGCGGCATTGTGTCCGCCATCGGCCATGCCGATCGAGGCGCAGCCCATGAGGTACTCGTAGTTGTTGCGCACCATGTAGTCGGCGAGCCCGGCCCAGAGCAGGGTGATGACGCTGCCGCTGCGATAGTCCGGGTGGATGCAGGAACGGCCGACTTCCACCATGCGGCTGCGCAGGTTTTGCAGCCGGTTGATGCGGAACTCGTTCTCCGAGTAATAGCCGCCGATGCTGCGGGCGACATCCGGCGGGAGTATCCGGTAGGTGCCGACGATTCGATCTTCATGGCTTTCGCGCACCACCAGGTGTTCGCAGAATGGATCGTAGTGGTCGATATCGTGGTTCGGCACTTTCGCCGGAATGCGCGCACCGAGTTCTTCTACGAACACCTTGTAGCGCAGGCGCTGTGCCTCGCGGACTTCCTCTTCGCTGCGCGTCAGCGCAACGGTATAGCCGACGTGCTGGCTGGCGGCCGTGTTTTCGATAAGCTGTCTTTGCATGGCGTTCTCCTTTGGGCTCGTGGGGTTCGCCTGCATTTTCGGAAGCCGGTGTTACTGCCTCGTTGCCGCTTCGTTACGGGGAGGTTGCCCCGGGCCCTGCAACGGATTTCCCTCTCTGTTCCGCGGATCGACATCGCGGCATCGCGACGCCGGGACCGCATCGGGCGCCCGGGCCAGTGCCGTGACGATGGACTGGCGGGCGCTGTGGGCGAGGTGGCGGCGATCGGGCAGCGGCGACGGGAAGCTCGCCGCCAGTTCGATCCGCGCTACCAGGCCGCCGGCCTCAAGCACGCTGATCAGGCAGTCGATGATGCCGATATCGTCGACGTAGGCCGGCGCGGCGGAGGGATTTCCGCCGGAATCGCGGTAGCTCAGCGCCAGGGCATGGATGGGCACGGCGGCGTCGATCGCGCTCTGGAACAGCGCGGCGTGGAAGGGCAGCACGCGCTCGCCGCGGGTGGTGGTGCCTTCCGGGAAAACTGCCAGGCGCCTGCCGGCACCCAGCGCCGCCAGCATCTGCTGGCGGGTGGAATGGGCCGCCCTGCGGTTGCCGCGCTCGATGAAGACGGTGCCGGCGTGGCGGGCCAGCCGGCCGATCAGCGGCCAGTGCGCGACATCGCTCTTGGCGACGAAGGTCGACGGCAGCAAGGCATTGATGACGAAGATGTCGATGAAGGAAATGTGGTTGCCGACCAGAAGGCCGCCGTCGAGGCGGGCCGGATCGGTGGCGGACTCGATGCGGATGCCGAGCAGGACCAGCAGTTGCTGCGACCAGCGCTGTATGCGGAGTTGGCGCCACCGGGGGCCTGCGAAGGGGAACAGCAGCCCGGCCTGCAGGCTGCCATAGAGGAGATGAAGTCCGATCGGCAGCAGCCTCAGTCCGGCGAGCAGGGTAGGGGGCCGCATCGCCCAAGCATAGGGCCTGCCTGTTACACGGACATGACCGCAATTTCTGAATAATTTCAGTACCGGCACCGGATTTAACGGTTCTGTAACATTCGCTGCCTAGACTGCCGACTTCTCATATCGCACTGCACAAGGGAGTCTGTTGATGAAATCCATGAAGATTGCTGCTGCCGTCGTCGGCGTATTCGCCTCGGCAAGCATTTACGCCCAGGCTCTGGTGAAGATCGACGGTTCCTCTACGGTCTACCCGATCACCGAGGCCGTGGCCGAAGAGTTCCAGAAGATGAAGAAGAACGCGGTCAAGGTCACCGTGGGCATTTCCGGCACCGGCGGCGGCTTCAAGAAGTTCTGCCGCGGCGAGACCGACATTTCCGACGCCTCCCGCCCGATCCTGAAGAAGGAAATGGACGACTGCAAGGCGGCCGGCATCGAATACCTCGAACTGCCCGTGGCCTATGATGCGCTGACCGTGGTGATCAACCCCAAGAACGACTGGATCAAGTCCATGACCGTGGCTGAGCTCAAGATGATGTGGGAGCCGGCGGCGCAGGGCAAAATCACGACCTGGAAACAGGTCAATCCGGCCTGGCCCGACCGGCCGCTGAAGTTGTTCGGCGCCGGTGCCGATTCCGGCACCTTCGATTACTTCACCGAGGCCATCACTGGCAAGTCCAAGTCCAGCCGCGGTGACTTCACTGCCTCGGAAGACGACAACGTGCTGGTTCAGGGCGTGGCCCGCGACGTGGGCGCACTGGGCTTCTTCGGTCTGGCTTACTATGAGGAAAACAAGGACAAGCTGAAGGCGGTGCCGATCGTCGACAAGGCCGGCAAGCCCGCCGTGCTGCCCTCGCTGAGTACCGTAATCGACGGCAGTTATCAGCCGCTGGCGCGTCCGATCTTCATCTATGTCAATGCCAAGTCGGC
>CAIZKA010000516.1 GCA_903933395.1 uncultured beta proteobacterium
CGAACTTGAGCGGAAGCGCATCGCCGGCGAGGATCTCGCCGCGCACGAGGTTGGTCACCGGCACCTCCGCCGTGGGAATCAGGTAGAGCTTGCTGCCGTCGCCGCGCGGCACCATGAACAGGTCTTCCTCGAACTTGGGCAGCTGGCCGGTACCGAACATGCTTTCGGGATTGACGAGATAGGGCGTATAGACCTCGGTGTAGCCATGCTCGCCGCTGTGCAGGTCGAGCATGAACTGGGCGAGTGCGCGATGCAGGCGCGCGATCTGGCCCTTCATCACGGTGAAGCGGCTGCCGGAAATCTTCACCCCGGCCTCGAAATCCAGCCCGCCCAGCGCGGTGCCGAGATCGACATGGTCGCGCGGCGCATCGATGGCGCGCGGCGTGCCCCAGCGCAGGATTTCTACGTTGCCTGTTTCGTCGCGGCCAACCGGCACGCTTTCATGCGGCAGGTTGGGGATCAGTTCGAGGAAGGTGTCGAAGCGCGGCATCAACTCGGCGAGTGCCGCTTCGCCTGCGGCGAGCGCGTCGCCCAGTCCGGCGACCTCGGCCATCACGGCGGAAGCATCTTCGCCCTTGCCCTTCAGCATGCCGATCTGCTTCGACAGCGTATTGCGTTTCGCCTGCAGGTCCTGGGTGTGTACCTGCAGGCGCTTGCGTTCGGCTTCGAGCGCTTCGAAGGCGCCGGTGTCCAGCGTCACGCCGCGCAAGGCGAGGCGCTCGGCGACGAGGGGAAGGTTGCTGCGAAGGAGTTGTATGTCTAGCATTTTTTAAAACCTATTTAGCCACAGAGGACACAGAGATCACAGAGAAAAGCGCTTAACGCCATCAGCCAGTTTCTGCTCTCCAGAATTGATCAACAAACCACGTTTCATGCCGGAAGCTTTCAGGTAAGAAAGCACTTGCGCCGCGGCCACTTCCGGCAGGCTGCGCTGCGACTTTAGTTCCACCACGACCTCGTCGGCAACAACCAAATCGAGACGCTGGCCACCTATGTTCTTATTCTTGTACCGCACCACGATATCAACCTGGTGTCGAGCAGGCAGCCCGCGTAGCGAGAGTTCGTGGCATAGCGCCTCCTCATAAATCGTTTCCAGCAAGCCGGGGCCGAGAATCCTGTGCACTTCTATTGCTGCACCAATAATTTTCTCTGTCAGTTCATCCGCCATGCTTTTCTCTGTGCCCTCTGTGTCCTCTGTGGCTAACGGGTTTTAGCCTTTGCATCCAGCTCGCGCAGGTGGGCAAGTTTCTCGGCGATCTTCTGTTCCAGCCCGCGCGCCACCGGCTGATACCAATGCATGGCGGGCATGCCGTCGGGCAGGTAGTTCTCCCCGGCGGCGTAGCCTTCGGCTTCGTCGTGGGCGTAGCGGTAATCGGCGCCGAAACCGAGATCCTTCATCAGCTTGGTCGGCGCGTTGCGCAAATGCTCGGGCACGCCGCGGCTCTTGTCTTTCGCCACGAAGGCGCGGGCGGCATTATAGGCGACGTAGGCGGCGTTCGACTTCGGCGCGACGGCCATGTAGAGCACGGCATTGGCCAGCGCCAGCTCGCCTTCCGGGCTGCCCAGGCGCTCGTAGGTGGCGCAGGCATTCAGCGCGATTTCCCAGGCGCGCGGGTCGGCCAGGCCGACGTCCTCGATGGCCATGCGCACGATGCGCCGCCCCATGTAGAGCGGATCGGCGCCGCCGTCTAGCATGCGCACCAGCCAGTAGAGCGCGGCGTCCGGATTTGAGCCGCGCACCGATTTGTGCAGGGCCGAGATCTGGTCGTAGAAGGCGTCGCCGCCCTTGTCGAAACGCCGCAGGTCGGCCGCCAGCGTCTGCTCCAGAAAGTCGGCGCTGACGACACGGTGCCCGGCGGTGGCCGCGGCCGTGCGCAGCTGCTCCAGCACATTGAGCAGGCGCCGCGCATCACCGTCGGCGTAACCGATCAGTCTGTCGCGCGCATCCGCATCGAACTCCAGTTCATCAAGGGCCAGGTTGCGCGCGCGGTCGAACAGCTCGCCCAGCTCGGCGTCGTCGAGGCTTTTCAGCACATAGACCGAGGCCCGCGACAGCAGGGCAGAATTCACTTCGAAGGATGGATTCTCGGTGGTAGCGCCGATGAAGGTCACCGTGCCCTTTTCGACATAGGGCAGGAAGGCATCCTGCTGCGCCTTGTTGAATCGGTGCACCTCGTCGACGAAGAGAATCGTGCGTCGCCCCTGCTGGGCCATGACTTCTGCCTGCTGCATCGCCTCGCGGATGTCCTTGACGCCGGAAAACACCGCCGACAGGGCGACGAATTCTGCATCGAAGCTGTCCGCCATCAGCCGCGCCAACGTGGTCTTGCCGACACCGGGCGGGCCCCAGAGGATCATCGAATGCGGCGTGCCGGAGGAAAATGCCAGGCGCAAGGGCTTGCCCTCACCCAGCAGATGGCGCTGGCCGATCACTTCATCGAGCGTGCGCGGCCGCATCTGCTCCGCCAGCGGCGCATGGGCGGCCGATGCCGGGAACAGGTCACTCGCCGACAACGTCGGCTCCCGCCGGTGCGACGAAGCGGAACAGTGCGGCCGGCAAGGCCGGATTGGCTTCGAAGCCGGTGAAGCGCAGCACCGTCACCTGGCCGAAGCTGTCATGAATTTCCATGCTCACCGGCTGGTTGGCGGCAAAGCCGATCTTGACGCGCTCGAAACTGGCGTCGCCGCCTTTGGGCGTGGCTTCGACGAACTCGAGGCCGTCGGCCGCCGTGCCTTCCTTGAGCAGGAAGTGTTTGTCCAGGTCCTGCCCCGCCAGAAGCGCCGCGGGGCTGGCACCGAATGCGGTGCCGAGTTTCTTCACCGCGACCTGATTCAGGTCGGGATCGTAGCTCCAGAGCTTGCTGCCGTCGCTGACCAGGAGCTGCTTGTAGGGCTTCTCGTAGGACCAGCGGAACTTGCCCGGGCGCTGCAGGGCGAAGATGCCCGCCGACTGCTGCGGCTTCTTCCCCGCCTTGGTGATCACGGTTTGCGTGAACACGCCGCGGGCGCTGCGGTTGGTTTCGAGGAAACTCTTGAGCTGGTCGAGGCCGCTGGCGCGGGCCGGTGTCAGGAACCCGAAGGCACAAGCGATGCCGAGGAAGCGGAGGAAATTCGTCATCCGGAGATTATCGCAGCCCCGGACTCTCCGTGCTCACTCCTGCCGGCTCGGCGCAATCACCTCGCGCCCGCCGGCGCCGTTCATGGGCGTCACCAGCCCGGCCTTTTCCATGGCTTCGATCAGGCGCGCGGCGCGGTTGTAGCCGATGCGCAGGTGGCGCTGCACCAGCGAGATCGAGGGCCGCCGCGTCTTCAGCACGATTTCGACGGCCTGGTCGTACATCGGATCGGACTCGGCGTCGCCCGCCGCCGTATCGCCAGCGCCGACTTCTGCGTCCTCGCCGACCGGCCCGTCGAGCAGGCCTTCGATGTAGTCGGGCGGCCCGACTTTCTTCAGGTGGTCGACGACGTGATGCACCTCCTCGTCGGCGACGAAGGCACCATGCACGCGCACCGGCAGCCCGGTGCCTGGTGCCAGGAAGAGCATGTCGCCCTGTCCCAGCAAGGCTTCGGCGCCCATCTGGTCGAGGATGGTGCGCGAATCGATCTTCGACGACACCTGGAAGGCGATGCGCGTCGGGATGTTGGCCTTGATCAGGCCGGTGATTACATCGACGCTGGGCCGCTGCGTGGCGAGGATCAGGTGGATGCCCGAGGCGCGGGCCTTCTGCGCCAGGCGTGCGATGAGTTCCTCGATCTTCTTGCCGACCACCATCATCAAGTCGGCCAGTTCGTCGATGACGACGACGATGTAGGGCAGCGGCTCCAGCGGCTCGGGGCCGATCTCGGTATTCGCCGTCAGCGAGAAGGGGTTGGGGATGGACTCGCCGGCCTTCTTCGCCTCGTTGATCTTGCTGTTGAAGCCGGACAGGTTGCGCACGCCCAGCGCCGACATCAGCTTGTAGCGCCGCTCCATTTCGCCGACGCACCAGTTGAGCGCGTTGGCAGCCTAGGTCATGTCGGTCACCACCGGCGC
>CAIZKA010000517.1 GCA_903933395.1 uncultured beta proteobacterium
ACGGGTTCGACGGTGCTGTTACCATAGGCCAATGGAATCCTTCCTGATCGCCAATCCCAAGGGAGGCGTGGGCAAGACCACGCTGGCGACCAATCTGGCCGGCTATTTCGCGCGACAGGGCCAGCGCGTCATGCTCGGCGACATCGATCGCCAGCAGTCTTCGCGCGAGTGGCTCAAGCTGCGTTCGCCGGGACTGCCGCACATCGCGACCTGGAACATCGAACCCGACCAGCCGGCGCGGCCGCCGAAGGACACCAGCCACGTCGTCCTCGATACGCCGGCCGGCCTGCACGGCAAGAAGCTGGCGCATGTGCTGAAGCTGGTGCGGCGCGTGATCGTACCGCTGCAGCCCTCGATTTTTGACATTCTTGCCACGCGGGCATTCCTCGACCGGCTGTTCGAGGAAAAGGAAATCCGCAAGCACGAAGCCTTCGTCGCCATCGTCGCCATGCGCGTGGATGCACGGACGCGGGCGGCGGGGGAACTCGAGCGCTTCCTCGACGGCATCGGCCTGCCGGTCGTGGCGCACTTGCGTGACACGCAGAACTACGTCCAGGCGGCGGCCCACGGCCTGAGCATTTTCGAACTCCCGCCCAGTCGTGTCGAGAAGGACCTTGAACAGTGGCAGCCGCTGCTGGACTGGGCGCAGCGTCCTGTCTGACGAAAGTGACATTCCGGCCGCCTGGCGCGGCGGAGGCGGATTCCCCGATTTTCTTGCGGCAACATCACCGTTTATCGGCCCGCCAAGATACCGGGCAAAGCGATAGAATTCGCGCATACCGCCTGTTTTGTCCTTTTTGGAGATGCTCATGAACCGCAAGATCATCATGCTGCTGGCAATACCCATGGCCATCGGCTTCAGTTCAAGTCAGGCCGCCGACAAGGCGGCCAAGCCGGATGCCAAGACTCCTGCCGCCACCATGGCCGACCGCAGTCCCGAAGCCGTCGTCAATTCGAAATGCATCGAATGCCATGGCAGCGGCAAGACGCACTCGCCCCGCATCGGTGACCGCGAGGAATGGACCAAACGAGCCAGCAAGGGCCTCGACGGGCTGGTGCTCGGCGCCACCCGCGGCCATGACGGCATGCCGGCGCGCGGCGGCCGTCCCGACCTGACCGACGCCGAATTCAAGGCGGCGATCTTCTACATGTTTGCCAAGAGCGTCAGCGAGCCGGTCAAGAAGTGATCCGCCGCAGGGGATGACTCCCCGGCGGGGCGATTGCCCTGTGTGGCGGCGGAGGGCGGGAGTAAAAGCACTGCGCCATGTCCACCGCGCCGCTTTCTCCAAAGTTCGTCCACCTCCGGCTGCACAGCGAATTCTCGATCACCGATGGCCTGACGCGCATCGATGAAGTGATCGCGCAGGCGGCGGCCGGTGTGACCCGGTTCGGCTAGAACAACTCCATCTCGGAAGAGGAGCGCTTGTCTTCCAGTTGGCCCGCCGCCAGCAGGGCGGCGTGGCTGGCGACCTGGTTGCGGCCGTGCTCCTTGGCCCAGTAAAGTGCGTTGTCGGCATTGTCGAGTATCACCGACGACTCGTCGTCCAGCCGGATGGCGGCATAGCCTATGCTTACGGTGACGCGGCCGACTTGTGGAAATTCGCGTGCGCCGATGCCGGCGCGGAAACGATCGAAAATCCGCCGCGCGTCGTCCTCCGTATTCGGTTTCAGCAGCACGATGAACTCCTCGCCGCCGAAGCGGAACAGCTTGTCGTGGCTGCGGAACGAGTTGGCCATCATGGTGGCGACCAGCAGTAGCACCTCGTCGCCGATCAAGTGGCCGAAGTTGTCGTTGACCCGTTTGAAATGATCAATGTCGATCACGGCCAGCCAGTGCGCCAGGCCATCGGGTGGCGGGTGCCGCCGTTGCGGCAGGTGCAGCGATTTCAGCCTGGCATCGTCGCCGCTGGAGAGGCTGGACAGTATGCGCAGCAGGTAGTCGTCGAAAGTCTTGCGGTTGAGCAGCCCGGTAAGCGTATCCACTTCGCTGTAGTCGAGCAGCGCCAGCATGTTCATGAAAATGGCCTGCAAGCGGCAGGCAATCTCGATCTGCGCCTCGTCGATCGTGCAGCCCTCGATATCGACGAAGCCGAAGCAGGCGCCGCTGGATTTCAGCAGGGGGAACAGGCCGTCGCCGGGTCGTTGCGTACCGTTTTCGAGGTAGGCCTGGATTCGCTCGAAACTCTCGACGGACACCATGTCGGCGGGTATTGAAATTCCGTCGTCACGTACGTGCGCACCGTCGCCATCGACCACCACGGCAGGCCAGACGAAGGACTCGAGGGGCGTCTGCGACAGTTTCAGGATGGTCACGCGTTCGGCGCCCAGGATGTCGTGCAGGGCCGATGCCAGCCCCGCTGCGAGCAGGGGCCGCTCGCGCTCCTGCGTCAGCCGTTCAAGGTGGGATAGCAGTTGTCCTGCGCTGATCGAAGACATTGGTTGCGGATCGGGAATGCCATGTGGCTTCGCGACAGTATAGTCAAGCGACGGGATTTCGGTAGTCGAAATGCGGGTGTATGCCCGGGCCCGGGGAGTAAAATCATTTTCCCATGCCTGCCCCACCATCCCAGCCGGGGTTTGTTCACCTCCGGTTACACAGCGAATACTCCATCACCGATGGCCTGACGCGCATCGATGAGGCGATCGCGCAGGCGGCGGCCGACGGCCAGCCGGCTCTGGCGATCACCGACCTGGCCAACCTGTTCGGCATGGTCAAGTTCTACACCGCCGCACGCGGCATGGGCGTCAAGCCCATCATTGGCTGCGATGTCTGGATCGGCGACGAAGCGGCGGACAAGAACGACGGCCCGGTGCGCCTCCTGCTGCTGGCAAAAAATCGCGCCGGTTATCTGCGCCTGTGCGAACTGCTTTCCGCCGCTTACCTTGCGCCGCGCCGCCACGGCCGCGCCGAGATCACGCGCACGCAATTAGCGACTGTGTCAAATGCGGGCGACAACAGCGGCCTGATTGCGCTTTCGGGAGGCCCGCTGGGCGACATCGGGCAACTGCTTGGCGCCGGCAAGCTGGATCAGGCCGATGTGCGCGCGCAAGCCTGGGCGCAACTGTTTCCCGACGCCTATTACATCGAGGTGCAACGCCCGGCGGGCCGGGATGCTGCGGCCAGCGAAGTGCTGGTGGCCGCCAGCGTCGACCTTGCCGCACGCCTGGGGCTGCCTCTGGTGGCAACGCATCCCGTGCAGTTTCTCCGGCGAGACGATGCCAGGGCGCATGAGGCGCGGGTCTGCATCGCCGACGGCTATGTGCTGGGCGACAATCGGCGGCCGAAGCGCTACAGCGAGGAACAGTATTTCAAGACCCGGGACGAGATGGCCGAGCTCTTCGCCGACCTGCCCGAGGCCCTGCAGAATTCGGTGGAAATCGCCCGCCGCTGCAATCTCACGGTGGAACTGGGCAAGAGCCGCCTGCCGGATTTCCCGACGCCCGCCGGCGAGCCGCTCGAGGCCTTCCTCGCCAGCGAGTCGCATGCCGGCCTGGTGCGGCGCATGGAACTGCTCTACCCCGATGCCGCGGAGCGCGAAGCGCAGCGGCCGGCCTACGTCGCGCGCCTCGATTTCGAAATCGCGACCATCGTCAAGATGGGCTTCCCCGGCTATTTCCTGATCGTTGCCGACTTCATCAACTGGGCCAAGCACAACGGCGTGCCGGTGGGGCCCGGGCGCGGCTCCGGCGCGGGTTCGCTGGTGGCCTACAGCCTGGGCATCACCGACCTCGATCCGCTGCGCTACGACCTGCTGTTCGAACGCTTCCTCAATCCGGAACGGGTGTCGATGCCGGACTTCGACATCGACTTCTGCCAGGAGGGGCGCGACCGCGTCATCGATTACGTCAAGAAGAAATACGGCGCGCATGCCGTGTCGCAGATCGTCACCTTCGGCACCATGGCGGCCAAGGCGGTGATCCGCGACGTCGGGCGGGTGCTCGACCTCGGTTACAACTTCGTCGACCAGTTCGCCAAGCTGATCCCCAACGAACTGGGCATCACCCTCAAGGATGCCCTGGAGAAGGAACCGCTGATCCGGCAGCGCATCGACGCCGAAGAGGAAGTCGCCGAACTGTGGACGTTGGCCCTGAAGCTCGAAGGACTCGCGCGCAACGTCGGCATGCATGCCGGCGGCGTGCTGATAGCGCCGGGCAAGCTTACCGATTTCTGCCCCCTGTATTCGCCGGACGGCGTGAGTTCCGTGGTCTCGCAATTCGACAAGGACGACGTCGAGAAGGCCGGGCTGGTCAAGTTCGACTTCCTCGGCCTGCGCACGCTGACGATACTGGACGAGGCGGTGCGCCTGGCGAAGGAAGTCGAAGGCGTGGACATCGACCTCGCCACGCTGCCGCTGGACGATCGCGAGACCTATGACATGGTGTTCAAGACCGCCAACACCACGGCGGTGTTCCAGTTCGAATCCGGCGGCATGAAGGACACGCTGGTCCAGGCCCGACCCGATCGCCTGGAAGACCTGATCGCCTTGAACGCCCTGTACCGTCCGGGGCCGATGGACTTCATTCCCAACTTTGTCAACCGCAAGCACGGTCGCGAGCGGGTGGTCTATCCGCATCCGAGCCTGGAGAAGGTGCTGGGCAATACCTACGGCATCATGGTGTACCAGGAGCAGGTGATGCAGACGGCGCAGGTGGTGGCCGGCTACAGCCTGGGCGGCGCCGATCTGTTGCGCCGCGCCATGGGCAAGAAGAAGAAGGAGGAGATGGACCAGCAGCGCGCCGTCTTTGTCGAGGGCGCGGGAGCGAACAACATCGGCGAAGGCCAGGCCAACGAAATCTTCGACGTCATGGAGAAGTTCGCCGGCTACGGCTTCAACAAGTCGCATGCGGCGGCCTACTCGCTGGTGGCCTACCAGACCGGCTGGCTCAAGCGCCACCATCCGGCGGCGTTTGCCGCGGCGACGCTGTCGTCGGAAATGGCCAACACCGACAAAGTCCAGTTCTTCTACAAGGATGCCATCGACAACGGCCTGGTGTTCCTGCCGCCCGACATCAACCACAGCGGCATCCGTTTCCGCCCGGTGGATGGCAAGACCATCCGCTACGGCCTGGGGGCCATCAAGGGCACCGGCGAGTCGGCCCTCTCGGTGATCATCAAGGCGCGAACCGAGGGTGGCGCGTTCCGCGACCTCTTCGATTTCTGCCGCCGCATCGACAAGCGCGTGGTGAACCGGCGCGTGGTCGAGGCGCTGATCCGTGCCGGCGCGTTCGACGGCATCGACGACCACCGCGCCAAGCTGCTGGCCTCCACCGGCGTGGCGCTGGAGGCCGCGGAACAGGCCGAGCGCAATGCCATGCAGGGCGGCCTGTTCGACATGGGGTCGGGGGCGCAGGAGGACACCAGCCACTACATCGCCGTCGCGCGCTGGACCGAGCGCGAACAACTGATGAACGAAAAGCCGGCACTGGGCTTCTTCTTTTCCGGCCACCCTTACCACGCCTACGCCGCCGAGATCGGCGCCTTCGTCAAGCGCCGCCTCGGCCAGCTCGAGCCGCAGCGCGAACCGGTGCTGCTGGCCGGCGTCGTCATGTCCACGCGGACCCAGATGACCCGTCGCGGCAAGATGGCCGTCGTCGTGCTCGACGACGGTTCCACCCAGCTCGAAGTGACCGTGTTCAACGAGTTGTGGGAGGCCGAGCGCGCCAAGATCAAGGAAGACGAACTGCTGATGGTCGAAGGCAAGGTGCAGAAGGACGACTACAGCGGCGGCCTGCGCATCACCGCCGACAAGCTCTACACCCTGGCCGAGGCGCGCGGCCGCTTTGCCCGCAGCCTGCGCCTGACCATGAACGGCGGCTCCGACGCCAAACGCCTGCAGGCGCTACTGGCGCCGTTTCGCAACGGCCCCTGCCCGGTGCGCCTGACTTACCGCAACGGCGACGCGACGGCGGAGTTGCCGCTGCCCGAGAACTGGCGCGTGCGGCTCGACGATGCCCTGCTGGCCGGGCTCGTCGACTGGCTACAGGCCGAGAACGTCCAAGTCGTCTACCAGTGATCAGGCCGATCGACGCCGCGCTGCTGAACGAGGTTTGCGCCGAAGCGGAAGCCAGCGCGCGCCGGCGCAAGAACCGCAACTTCCATCCGGCGGACGATCATCCCGCGCACCGCCTGCTGAATGCCATGCAGCCGGATTCCTACATCCCGCCGCATCGTCATCTGGACCCGTACAAGGATGAAACTCTGGTCGTCCTGCGCGGCCTGCTGGGGCTGATCCAGTTCGATGACGAAGGGACGATAGTGCGCTGCCTGAAAGTCGGCGCCGCTGCGCTCTGCGTGCCTGGGAATCCGCTTCGCGGGCAGGCAACGGCGATCGGCGTCGATGTCCCCCATGGCACCTGGCACACGGCCGTCGCGCTGGAGCCGGACACCGTGTTTTTTGAAGCCAAGGCCGGACCCTATCTGCCATTCACCGCAGCCGAACGGG
>CAIZKA010000518.1 GCA_903933395.1 uncultured beta proteobacterium
GCCGGCATCAGCAGCTTCTCCGGCATCCTCTCGCCGGGCCTGATCGCCTCGTTTGCCCTGCTCGGCATTTTTCCCTTGATCGCCAAGAAGATCGTCGAGGCCGTCAAGGCGCGCCAGGTCTATGCGCGCTGGACCCGACCGGCGAAATTCGACCGCAACATCGTCGTCATCGGCGGCGGCAGCGCCGGTCTGGTGACGGCCTATATCGCCGCGGCGGTGAAGGCGAAAGTCACCCTGATCGAAAAGCACAAGCTCGGCGGCGACTGCCTCAACACCGGCTGCGTACCGTCCAAGGCATTCATCCGTTCGGCGAAGTTTCTCTCGCATGTTGCCCGGGCGCAGGAGTTCGGTTGCCGTGGCGCCAGCGCCGACTTCTCGTTTGCCGACGTGATGGAGCGGGTGCGAAGGATCGTGCGCGCGGTCGAACCGCACGATTCAGTAGAGCGTTATACGGGGCTGGGTGTCGACGTGATCGAAGGCAGCGCGAAAATCGTTTCGCCCTGGGAAGTCGAGGTCACGCGCAACGATGGCAGCACCCAGCGCATGAGCACGCGCAGTATCGTCATCGCTGCCGGCGCACGGCCTTTCGTACCGCCGATTCCCGGTATCGAGGAGGTCGGCTATTTGACATCCGACACGGTTTGGAATCTGCGCGAATTGCCGCGCCGCCTCGTGGTACTGGGCGGGGGCCCCATAGGCTGCGAACTGACGCAGGCCTTCGCCCGCTTCGGTTCGACGGTGACGCAGGTGGAAATGCTGCCGCGCCTGATGATCCGCGAGGACCCGGAAGTCTCCGAACTCATCGCCAAACGCTTCCGCAGCGAAGGCATAACCGTGCTGCTGGAGCACAAGGCGAAAGCCTTCGTCGTAGAGAATGGCGAGAAGGGACTGATCGCGGAACATGAGGGCCGCGAAGTGCGCATCCCCTTCGATGCCGTGCTGGTCGCGGTGGGCCGCGTCGCCAACCTCAAAGGCTACGGCCTCGAAGAAGTCGGCATCACGACCGGTCGCACGGTCGACACCAACGATTTCCTGCAAACCAATTACCCCAACATCTACGCCGCCGGAGACGTCGCCGGCCCCTACCAGTTCACCCACACCGCCGCCCACCAGGCCTGGTATGCCGCCGTCAATGCGCTGTTCGATCCGTTCAGGAAATTCAAGGCCGACTACTCGGTGATTCCCTGGGCCACCTTCGTCGAGCCGGAAGTGGCGCGCGTCGGGCTCAACGAGACGGAGGCGAAGGAGAAGGGCGTCGCCCATGAAGTCAGCCGCTATGACATCGACGACCTCGACCGTGCCATCGCCGACAGCGAGGCGCACGGCTTCATCAAGGTGCTGACGGTGCCGGGCAAGGACAGGATACTCGGCGTCACCATCGTCGGCGAGCATGCCGGCGACCTGATCGCCGAGTACGTGCTGGCCATGAAGCACGGCATCGGCCTCAACAAGATCCTCGGCACCATCCACATCTACCCGACCATGGCGGAGGCCAACAAGTACGTCGCCGGGGTCTGGAAGAAGGCGCATGCGCCACAACAATTGCTGGCCTGGGTGGCTCGCTTTCACGCCTGGCGGCGGGGGGGCTGATGGAAGGCATGCCAGTGCTTTCCATTGTTCTGCCGGTGTTGAATGAAGCGCCGGGCATCGTTGCCGCGCTCGAAGCCCTGGCGCCCTTGCGCCGCGGCGGCGTGGAAGTCATCGTCGTGGACGGCGGCAGCGCGGACCGCAGCGCCGAACTGGCCGGGCCTGGCGCCGATCGGGTGCTTGGTGCGCCCCGCGGTCGGGCGAGCCAGATGAATGCCGGCGCCGCTGCGGCGCGGGGTGGCGTGCTGCTGTTCCTGCATGCGGATACGCGGCTGCCGGAGGGCGCCGACCGGTTCATCGCCCAAGCCATTGATGGCGGCTGTCACTGGGGACGCTTCGACGTGCGGATCGAGGGCAGGTCAGCGTGGCTACCCGTGGTGGCCGCGCTGATGAACCGGCGTTCGCGCCTGACGGGCATTGCCACCGGCGACCAGGCCATCTTTGTCTCCCGTGCGGCCTTCGCTGCGTCCGGCGGTTTTTCCGATATCCCCTTGATGGAGGACGTCGAATTGTCGCGCCGGCTGCGGCAGACCGGTCGTCCGGCGTGCCTGTCCGCACGGGTCACAACGTCTGGACGACGCTGGGAAACGCAGGGCGTGTGGCGCACGATCCGGCGCATGTGGTGGCTGCGACTGCGCTATTTCCTCGGCGCCGATCCGCGACGCCTGGCACTGGAATACGGCTATGTGCCCCGCGAATCCTGAAGTGTCGGCGCAGGTCGGCGTGGCCATCCTGGCGCGCTCGCCGGTTCCGGGCCGGGTCAAGACGCGGCTGATTCCCCTGCTCGGTGCGGAAGGCGCGGCAAGCCTGCAAGCCTGGATGCTGCAGCGGGCCGTGGCGATGGCACTCGCCGCCGATGTCGGCCCCGTCACTCTCTGGTATGAAGGGGATAATGAGCATCGGGCCTTCGCCCGTTGCCGCGAGCTTGGTCCCTTGCGTGTCCGGCCGCAAGTCACGGGCGACCTCGGCCGGCGCATGCTGGCGGCGGTTGAGGAATCGTCGGCCGCAGCGGGAACACTGGTGATCGGCACCGATTGTCCGGTGCTGAGCGCGGCGCATTTGCGCGAGGCGGCGCAGTCTCTGACGGATCACGATGCGGTGCTGATTCCCGTCGAGGACGGCGGCTATGTCCTCATCGGCATGAAGGCCGCAGCGGCCGGCGCCTTTGCCGGCATCGACTGGAGCACTCCGCAGGTCATGGCGCAGACCCGGCGCAGCCTTGCCGCGCTGGGCTGGCGCTGGGTGGAGTTGGCGAACTTGTGGGATGTCGACCGGCCGGAGGATGTCGAACGGCTCGTTGCGATGTTTCCGGAGATTAGGGATATCTGAATATGCCGTCATTCCGGCGAAAGCCGGAATCCAGAACGACGTGGCACTGGATACCGGCGTTCGCCGGTGTGACGAAACCTGACTTGATCAGCGGTTCCCCGAGGAATTTCGGGGTTGCCGCGCTACTTGTCGTGCTGTCGATACACCACGGTGGCGAGGCGCAACATGTCCTCGCGCCCGGTGTTGCCCGACAGCGCGTAGCCGAAGCGGCTGTCGGTCCAGTAGAAGACATCGACGTTGTTTTCTCTCGCGTAGCGGAAGCTGGTCTCGCCGCCTTTGGGCGCGGCGGGGCGGACATACAGCGTCAGGCGGTTGTGCTCGGCATTTTCGTACATGAACTGCGCCACCTCGCCGCCATCGCCCGGCAAAAGGCGGCCGCCGACCAGCCGGTAGCCGGTTTCTTCGAGCCGTGGCGGCTTCAGCGGCGCACCGAGGCGCTTTGACAGCCAGGCCACCAGGTGGGCTTCCTGGTCGGCGCCGACTTCGACCGGATGGCGGACTTCGGGGACGAACACCGCGTGGGCTATTGCCGCCTGACGCGGCAGCGAATTCATCGCCATGTTTGCGCCCGGCTCGCGCGAAGTTTCGCCGCGCAGGAAGAAGCCGATCGCGGCGCCGAACAGCAGCCAGGCGACGGCGGCCAGCTTGCGTGCATCGAGCCAGCGCGGCGAATTGGCCGCCGGTACCAGTCGCGCCGGGATGGGCTCGTCGAGCACGCGGTCATAGGCGCGATGCAGGCCCGCGGACTGGGTGCGCCACTCTTCGATCTGCGCGCGTGTTTCGGGGTGGCCGGCAAGCCAGGTTTCGACCTGCATCAGGCGCGCCGGATCGAGCTGGCCGTCGGCGTAGGCGTGCAGGTCGTCTTCGGAAATCGGGGCGTTCATGTGCTGACCACTTTCAGTTGCGGCGCCGCTTCTCCCGCCAGAAGCGCCTTGAGGCGCGTGCGTGCGCGCGACAGGCGCGACATCACGGTGCCCTGCGGTATCTTCAGTGCGCGGGCGACTTCGGCATAGCTCAACTCCTCAAGGCCGACCAGCAGCAGGACTTCGCGCTGGTCCGCCGGCAGCAGGGCCAGGGCGCGCTCGAGGTCGCGCAGTTCCAGCGCATCCGATTGGCTGGCGCGCTGCACCGGTACCGGCAGGTCGTCGTTGTCGCAGAAGTCGACGCGGTGATTGCGGCGGCGGCCATCGACGTGGAGGTTGTGCATGATCGAGAACAGCCAGGGCCGCAAGTCGCGTTCGCGCTGCCACAACCGCCACTTTTCCAGCGCCCGCTGCAGGGTCTCCTGCACCAGGTCGTCGGCGGTGTCGGCACTCCCCGTCAGCGCCCGCGCATAGCGGCGCAGACGGGGAATTTCGGACACGATGGCGTCGCGGCTGCTCAAGGCAAACGTTCAGGGCTTGGCGACGTGCCAGACATTGTTCACGCCGTCGCCGGTCTTGTCGCCGGCCTTGGCGTCCTTCACCCAGTAGTAGAGCGGCTTGCCCTTCAGTGCCCATTGCTTGCCGCCGTCGTCGCGGGTGATGATGCTGTAGTCGCCGCTCGCGGCATCGCCGGCGCCGGCCATCAGCGGCGGCCAGTTGGCGGCGCAGGGGCCGTTGCACATGCTCTTCCCGTCGGCATCCTTGTCGAAGGTATAGAGCGTCATGTCCTTGGCGCCGACCAGCACTCCGTCAGCGGTTTTGACCGGCGCCCCCTTCGCCATCGGCATGGCACCACCGTGGGAGGCTGCGAAAACGTTGCCGGAAACTGTGGTCAAGGCGACACTGAGGGCTATCAGGGAAAAAGCCGTAGCAAGTTGTTTGATTTTCATGGTGTTCTCCGTTGGGGTAGGGGTGCTGCAACGGATATACGGACGGGAAGGCCAGTTTATTCCCTTCGACGTTCCGTTGATTGCGGCGTATTAAAATCCGGCTTCCCGAAATCAATGAACACAAGCAGGTGCACAAGGGCATCCTGCTGACGGTCGAGCGCATGAAGGTGGCGAGTCTGGACCCCAAGGCCTGCGAGCACGATGAGTCGCTGAAAAAACAGTTCAGCTTCCTGACGCCTATCGTGGACCACGACAAGAGGTTCGCCGATTTCGTCATGGCCAACATCTCCAGCCTGCGGCATTGATGCCTGTTTTGCGGCTCAGGGCTTGCGGTAGCTGATGCGGTAGATGGCGCCGGCGTGATCGTCGGCGACCAGCAGCGAGCCGTCGGGCAGCACCAGCACATCTGCCGGCCGGCCCCAGGCCGATTCGCCCTGCAGCCAACCGCCGGCAAACGTTTCGTAGCTCGCGGCGCGGCCGTCCTTCACACGCACCAGGGCGATGCGATAGCCGGTCTTTTTCGAGCGGTTCCACGAACCGTGCTCGGCGATGAAAATCTGGTTGCGGTACTCGGCGGGGAACATGGTTCCGGTATAGAAACGCATGCCCAGGCCGGCGACATGGGGACCGAGTTTTTGTGCCGGCGGCTCGAACTCGCCGCATTTGCGCCGCGCACCGAATTCGGGATCGGGCAGGTCGCCACCATGGCAGTAGGGGTAGCCGAAATGCAGCCCTGTGCGCGGCGCGCGGTTGAGTTCGTCGGGCGGACTGTCGTCGCCCAACAAGTCGCGGCCGTTGTCGGTGAACCATAGTGCGCCGTCGACCGGACTCCAGTCGAAGCCGACGCTGTTGCGGATGCCGCGGGCGAAGACCTCGCGCCCCGAGCCGTCGGCATTCATGCGCAGGATGGAGGCATAGGGGTCGCCCGGATCGCAGATGTTGCAGGGCGCGCCGACCGGCACATAGAGCTTGCCGTCAGGGCCGAAGGCGATGAATTTCCAGCCGTGGTGGGTGTCTTTCGGCAGCGTGCCGGTAACGACGACAGGGGCAGGGGGCTTGTCGATCTGTCGGTCGATGTCGTCGTAACGCAGGATGCGACTCACCGCGCCGACGTATAGCGAGCCGTCCTTCCAGGCCAGGCCGCTGGGCATGTCGAGGCCAGCGGCGATGCGCGTCAAGGCGCCGGCGCGATAGCCCGCATCGAAGCGCACCGCATGCACGCTGCCCGCGCCGCGCGAAGCGACATACAGCACGCCGCCATTTTGATCCGTGCCACCGAGCGCCATCTGACGCGCGTTATCCACCCGCGTCCAGAGTTCGATGGCGAAGCCCGGCGGCAGCTTGATGGTTTCCAGCGGCAGGGCGCCGGCGCAGGCGGACCAGGCGAGCAGGGCAATGGCAAAGAGATGTCTCATGGCGTGGGGACCCCGGAAGTCGGCGCTGGCGGTACGGCGATTCTCGTTCATGCGGCCGTGCCGCGCAATTGTCGCCACATCGTCGCGGCGCCGGCCGGTCGGTGATCAGGGCGGCCGTCGACGGAGATTTCGAGGCAGGCCGACAGGCTTGACCGGAGCTTGAACGGTCGAGGATACTTGACCTCGTGAGCATTAAATTTCCTTCCAATCCGGCGACTTGCGCCGGCCGCGGTTTTCCCTGTGCATCAAGGTGGGTGCAGGTGCGCCAGGCAATCGCTGCCGCGCCTGCGATCCTCCTCGCGGCGTGGTTGTTCTCCTGTGGCGCCCTGGCCCAGGTTTCGGGCGTGACCGGCCTGGGTACCGCAAGCGCCCAGAGCAAAGCGGAAAAACCGACAAGCGCCGCCGAGGCTCCCGGCAAAGCGGAAAAATTAGCCGAGCTGAGTGCGCGTCTGGCCAGCGAGCGCAAGCTGCTCGAGGTATTGGACGGGCCGAACGGCCTGGGTGCGGGCGCGCCGCCCGGCACCGAACAGCGCTCCCTGCAACAGCGCCATATCCGTGTCGCCTTCCTGGTCAGCACGCTCGTGCAACACATGGCCGATATCGAGAAGCTGGACGAGGCGGTCCAGAGGCGTGTCGCAGTAGAGAAGGAACTGCAGGCCTGGACGGGTCTCGCCGAAAAGCCGCCGTACTCGATCCTGCTGGCCGACCGCCTGCGCGCAGAGCGCAATATAGACAGCACCGAACTGGAGGGCCTGCGCGGGCGCAAGGAGTTGCTGCGGCAGACGACCGATGACCTGCGCGAACGTTTGAAGCTCGCCCGGCAGCAGTTGCGGCAGGTCACCGAAAAAGCCGAGCGCAAGCGCACGGAAGCTGAACAGGTACAGCTTGCCTGGGAAAGGGAATCGGCGGATTTGACGGTGCGTGTGACCGAGGCGGTGATCAGCCATCAGGAAACCTCGCGGCAACTCCTCGATGAAAAAATCGCCATTGCGCAACTGGACCTTGACCTTGTCCAGCGCAAGCAGGAGCAGGTTGCCGCAGACACCCGGTTCACGGAGGCGGATCTGGCGCAAGTGCGCAACGGGCTTACTGCCGAGCGGGACGCCCTGGTTGCGGAAACCGAAAGAATGACGCAGGAGTACCCGCGGCTCCATGCGGGCGCGCAGGCGGCCCGCAAAGCCAGCGAATCACTCAGGGCGGCAGGAGGGCGCAAGGGCGAAACCCAGGCGCAGTACCTAGCCCGCCTGACCCGGCTCGAACAGGAGTTCGAACTGAAACAGGCGCGCCTGGACGCCGGTGCGGCACAAATCGAGCGTCTGCGCGAACTGCTCGATTTCAACCGGACCCGGGGTTTGCTCTGGGATGCACGCTACGACGGCTTCCAGAAGCAGGACACCCGCAGCCGCCTTCCGGCACGTGAAGCTGCCGAAAAGTTCGAGGTGTTCCTGACGGGGGCGAAAAAGCAGCTGGAACAGTTTTACAAGAGCGCCAACAACCGCGTCATCGACATCGACAGACGCATGGAAAATGCGGATTTTCCAGCGCAAAACAGCCATCTGCGCGAGCTGCAGAAGATCTACGCCGAGCACACCACTGGCATCCAGCGGACGCTGACGGCGCTTGATCTGAACCTGACCCTGGCTCAGCAGATGCTCGCCGAATTCGGCGGCAGCAGCAACAGCCAGCGCTCGATGGCGGAGCGCGGCCGGCAATGGACGGCCGTCGCCGCGGATTACGCCGCCGCATTCTGGAATTTCGAGTTGATCGCGGTCGAAGACACGATCGAAGTCGATGGCAAACAGGTGGTCGGCA
>CAIZKA010000519.1 GCA_903933395.1 uncultured beta proteobacterium
CGATCGAGCCGCGCCAGGGTCTTGTCGATGGATTCCTGCGGCAAGGGCTTGTGCGCCTTGACGTTGGCGCGGAGCTCGTTCACCGCCGTTTCGCCAGCCGACTTGCCAAACACCAACAGGTCGAGCAAGGAATTGGTTCCGAGACGGTTGGCACCATGCACCGACGCACAGGCACACTCGCCGGCGGCATAAAATCCCGTGACGGGCGTGCTCTGGTTGCCGTCCTTCGGCACCACCACCTGTCCCAGATAATTGGTTGGAATGCCGCCCATCTGGTAATGACACGTCGGCACCACCGGCAGCGGTTCCTTGAGACAATCGACGCCGGCAAACTGAAGACCGATTTCATGAATGCCGGGCAGGCGTTTCATGATGGTTTCCGGCGGCAGATGCGTGATGTCGAGCAGCACGAAATCCTTGTTCGGCCCGCAACCGCGACCTTCGTTGATCTCGGTGGTCATGGCACGCGACACCACGTCGCGCGAAGCCAGATCCTTGGCATTCGGCGCATAGCGTTCCATGAAGCGCTCGCCCGCCGAGTTGCGCAGGATGCCGCCTTCGCCGCGCACGCCTTCGGTGATCAGCACCCCGGCGCCGGCAACGCCGGTCGGGTGAAATTGCCAGAACTCCATGTCTTCCAGCGGAATGCCGGCACGAGCCGCCATGCCGACACCGTCGCCGGTGTTGATGAAGGCATTCGTCGAGGAATAATAAATGCGCCCCGCTCCACCTGTCGCGAAAATAGTGGCCTTGGCGTGGAATACGACGATTTCGCCGGTTTCCATGTCCATCGCGGTGACGCCCAGAACGTCACCTTCTGCATCGCGCACCAGATCGAGCGCCTGCCATTCGACAAAGAACTGCGTATTCACCTTGATGTTGCGCTGGTACATCGCGTGCAGCATGGCGTGCCCGGTGCGGTCAGCCGCCGCACAGGAACGCCGTACCGGCTTTTCGCCAAAGTTCGACATGTGACCGCCGAACGGACGCTGGTAGATCTTGCCGTTGTCGAGCCGGTCAAAGGGCATGCCGTAGTGTTCGAGTTCGACCACGACTTCGTTGGCTTTGCGGCACATGAATTCGATTGCGTCCTGGTCGCCGAGCCAGTCGGAGCCCTTGACCGTGTCATACATGTGCCAGTGCCAGTGGTCTTCTTCGGAATTGCCCAGGCTGGCGGCGACGCCGCCCTGCGCCGCAACGGTATGCGAGCGGGTCGGGAAAACCTTGGTCAGCACTGCGGTCTTGTACCCCGCCTCGGACAATTGAATCGCGGCGCGCAGACCGGCGCCGCCGGCACCGACAATCACCGCATCGAATTTGCGAACGGTATAACTCACTGCAGTCTCCAAATGATCTGAACGGCCCAGCCGGCATAGCCGACCAGAGCGAGAAGCGTCAACACGTGGAGGATGACGCGAACCGCCGCGGAATTGAGGTAATCCATCCAGATGTCACGCACGCCGACCCAGGCGTGGTAGCAGAGGCTGATGATGAACAGGAAGGTGATGTAGCGGATGAAGCCGTTGGCCATGAAGGCGTGCCAGGCTTCACGCGAAGCGGTTACGCCGCCCAGCGTCGCCGCAAAAATTATTAACGTATAAACCGCCATGACGACGCCGGTGACGCGCTGTGCCAGCCAGTCCATGAGGCCGTAATGAGCTCCGACAACAAGTCGTTTCATATCAGTACGCTCCCAGCAGCTTGAGGCCGAAGATCAGAGTCAGCGCAAGGCTGACGACCATTACGGCCACGGCGGAGGCATGCGCCTGCTGCTTTTCGA
>CAIZKA010000520.1 GCA_903933395.1 uncultured beta proteobacterium
CTGCTCGGCCTCACGGTGCGCGCCGTGGTCGTCGTCGACGAGAACGACAAGGTGGTCCACGCCGAGATGGTGCCGGAGATCGCGCAGGAGCCGAACTACGATGCGGCGCTGAAGGCGCTGGGCTGATCCAGGCCCGGAATCGGCGTCTCGTCGGCGCCGACTCTTGAAGTAAAAACTGGAGCCGCGGCTCCAGTTTGCGTTATGGGCGTGCGTATCTTGGGGGTTTGCTTAGGCCGTGACGGCCATCAAGGGACAGTCGCGGCACCGCTCCATTGCTCACCTTCATTTGGGGAAATTTCTCCGAAACGGTCATTCAATCGGAACTGCCCACCTTCCCGCCTGAACTTCGGCAATGCAGTGCGTAGTGATCACTATCCGGTGAGCGTGGAGCTTCGCGATCCGTCATTGCCGCGGCACTTAGGGCGTACGCTTGCAGTTATCTATCTCGGCATCGGTCATCGCCGGCCTGATGATGCATGGCCTGAGCTCAGGTTGCGGTTTAGTTCCGAGTTTGGATATTGGATTCGATGCAGGCACGGGCTTCGGCGCCGTCTGGCGCGGCTCTGGTGGCGACGAGGGCTGGAGAGGCGCCTTGACCGCCTTCTCCGGCCTGGATGCAGGGGTCGAGGTCGGTGCCGGCGCGGCTGAAGCGGGCGCAGGTTTGGCTGGAGAAGGTGGAGTTACCTCGGGTGGAACCGTCGAGGGTGCCACCGATGCGCCGGAAGCGGTTGCGGCAGGTTTGATTGCCGCCGTCGCGGTCGCCGGTGCCCCGGCGGTCATGCCACGCGCCAGCGAGAACGGGAACTCGCGCTCCACCATGCCGGCGGAAATCACCGCCTCGACTTTCGATACCGGCCCTTGAAAGCGCGTCTGGAAGCTTTCGTCCACATTCTGGTTCTCCTGGAGCGTTTGGCGCGACTCGGTGGCCACCGGCTTGCCATCCTTGCCGAAGCCGCGCAGCGTCAGCAACTGTGCCGAGGGGCCGCGGTAATGCATGACCACGCCGTTGCCACTGACCGATTTCAGCGTCAGGGTGGCGCCGTGCACGGTCTTGACTTTGCCTGCCTCTTCAACGGCAAAGGCGGCGACCTGGACGTTGACCGGAATTACGATGCGGATGCGGCCCTCGACCTTCTGCACCGACTGCTCCTTTGTATTGGCAACAACTCGCACCGAACGGATTCCATCGAAATGCGGCACGGGAGTCTCCTTCAAGCTCAGGGACGCACTCCGGAAAACGCTACCCGTTTCGAATGTGTTGGCAGCGTCGTAACGATCAATGCCAGCAGAATCAAGCACACGATCGATGATGACCTCAGGTGCCGGCGCGACTGCGAGGTCTTTGATGTTGGGCAGATATACCTTGAGCCAGAAGTTACTGCCGAAGAAGGTGGACAACTCCAGTATGGCGGGGCCGGCACGAGTGCTATTGGGCATCTCCAGACCTGTGAGCGGCGCCCCGACCAGGCGCTCAAACTCGGCATCACCGCCTGCGGGGGCGGCAGGGGCGACGGGGACGGCCGATGCAGCGGGCGCAGGGGTCTTCGCAACGGGTGGTGTGGATGGCGCCGCCGTCTTCGCGGCGGATTGTGCAGGGGGTTGCGGTTTGATGGCAGGTACCGCCTTCATGGCATCCTGCTGCACGCTGCCGATGTCTTTCATCAGACTGGGCAGATAGATGTAATACACGAAGGCGCCTGCGCTGCCGGCGACAACGGCGATGCCCACCACCGAGGCGATCAGTGCCTTCATGAAATGTGACGGACCCACGCGCACTACCACGCATTTGGCGATCATGTCGTGCAAACCCTGCTTGCGCCCGGTAAAGGCCACCATGACGAAGCCCAGGCCCAACGGAATTCCAGAAATGATCTTGGCAAGATTGCGGCCCAGCGCCCGCAGGAAGGTGGTGCGCCCGCCACCGGCGTGTTCGACCTGGATGCCAAGCATGCGTTTGCCGTAGGTCGCCTGACGAGCGGAACTTTCCAGCACCGGCCAATAAAGCAACTGGATCAGGAAGACGGCGCCCCCCGTGATCGCCACCCCCACTTCGCCGAGAAACGAGAATGCGATGGCCAGCAGCAGGCAGATCGCGAAAATGCATGCCGAATCGACGATGTACGCCGCCACCCGCGCCCAGAAGCCTGAATATTCGGTGCCGTCTGACTGATTGCTCATATTCCCTCCCAGATTGGCGGCTGAACTTTTTTACGTGTTCTGTTGGCCGTAGTCCGGAATATATTCCGATTGGGAAATATCTGCTTAGGGAACCGCTGATCAAGTCACGTTTCGTCATTCCGGCGAAAGCCGGAATCCAGAAGAATCATGGCGCTGGACACCGGCGTTCGCCGGTGTGACGGCTTATTCAGTGCTTCCTTAGATGTCCCACCCCCATCTTTCCGTCTTGGATTCAACCGGTCGATGCAACACACTAGAAACTGCGTATGCAGATGGAGTGTTGCAGATGAAGCAAAGGCCGAGGATCTATTTCAGTGAAAGCCAGAAAGCGCTGATGTGGGCGCGCTGGCGCGCAGGGGACAACCTGCATCAGATTGCGAATCTGTTTGATCGGC
>CAIZKA010000521.1 GCA_903933395.1 uncultured beta proteobacterium
ACGGCGATGATCTCGAATTCGACGCCGAGTTCGGGCACTTCGATGCGCTCACCGCCGGACAGCGGGTTGCTCACGCCGGGGATGTTTTCCAGGCTGGGGCCGAACACGGGGACGGAAAAGCGGGCGAGAAGTTCCGCCAGACCGCCGACGTGGTCGCCGTGATGATGGGTCGTGAGGATGGCGCAGAGACGGTCGCCGCTTTGCTCAAGATAGTCGAGCACCGGTGCGGCATCACCCGGATCGACCACCGCAACGCAGCCTCCGGCGCGCAGCAGCCAGATGTAGTTGTCGTCGAAAGCGTGCAGGCCGAGTATTTCAGTCATTCGGGAATTTTCTCCAAACGGGACGCAATGTCAATTCAGGGATTCGAAGACTGGCTGAAAACGCCAGCCGGTCAGTATGTGCTCAACTGGGAACAGAAGCAGCACGACCTGCTGGTGGCCGACATTTTCGGCTTCAACGCGGTCCAGCTTTCCCTGCCCACCCACGATTTTCTGCGCGCCAACCGCATGCCGCTGCGCTTCCGCTGCGACGACGGGCGCTATGACGGCGTTTCGGAAGTGCGCTCCGATCTGCATTATCTGCCCTTTGCCGCCAACAGCATCGATCTGGTGGTGATGCCGCATACGCTGGAGTTCGACGCCAACCCGCATCAGGTGTTACGCGAGGTCGAGCGCATCCTGGTGCCGGAGGGGCATGTGATCGTCACCGGCTTCAATCCCTTCAGCCTGTGGGGCGCCCGGCGCAAGCTCTCGCGGCGGCAGGCCCTGCCGCCGTGGCGCGGCGCCTACCTCAGTGTGCCGCGGCTGAAGGACTGGTTTTCGCTGCTCGGCTTCGAGATGCAGGCGGGCGCCTTCGGTTGCTACGCGCCCGCCGTGACGCAGGAGAAGTGGCTGCGCCGCTTTCAGTTCATGGATGCTGCGGGAGACCGATGGTGGCCGATTGCCGGTGCCGTGTATATCGTGCAGGCCGTAAAGCGCCAGCATGGCATGCGCCTGATTACACCGGCGTGGCATGATCGCAAGTTGCGCGCCAAGGCGCTGGTGTCGATTACGCAAAGAGTGGATCAATGATTGAAATTTTTACCGACGGTGCCTGCAGTGGCAATCCCGGCCCGGGCGGCTGGGGCGCCATATTGCGCAAGGGTACGACCGAAAAGGAATTGTTCGGCGGCGAGCCTCACACCACCAACAACCGCATGGAAATGATGGCCGTGATCGAAGCTTTGCGTGCCTTGAAGGAGCCGGTGGTGGCGCGCGTGCATACCGATTCGCAGTATGTGCAGAAGGGCATCAGTGAGTGGATACACGGCTGGAAACGGCGTGGCTGGAAAACCGCCAGCAAGGAGCCGGTCAAGAACGAAGACCTGTGGCGCGAACTGGACCGGTTGGCGGCGCAGCACTCGATTGAATGGTTCTGGGTCAAGGGCCATGCCGGTCACGTCGAGAATGAGCGCGCCGACGTGCTGGCGCGGCGCGGCGTCGAACTCGCCCGCAAGGGAGGTTGAATGAGAAAGATTGTCCTGGATACCGAAACCACCGGACTGGATTTCCGTACCGGTGATCGTGTCATCGAAATCGGCTGCGTCGAACTGCGCGGCAGGCAACTCACCGGGCAGCGCTTTCACGCCTGGATCAATCCGGAGCGCGAGATTCCGGCCGGCGCCACCGCGATTCACGGCCTGACCAACGAATTCATTGCCGACAAACCAAAGTTCGCCGAGGTTGCCGCCGAGTTCATGGAGTTCGTCCGCGGTGCAGAGTTGGTGATTCACAACGCCGCCTTCGACGTCGGCTTTCTCAACAACGAACTGGGCCTGTTGCAGCACGAGAGCATGGAGCAGCTTTGCGGCGAGGTGATCGACACCTTGCGCATGGCGCGCGAGATGCGACCGGGCAAGAAAAACAATCTCAACGCCCTGTGCGTGGAGTTCGGCGTGGACAATTCCGGTCGTCAGCTGCACGGCGCCTTGCTCGACGCGGAGCTGCTGGCCGAGGTTTACCTGGCCATGACTCGCGGCCAGAATTCGCTGGAAATGGATTTCGCCAGTCCTGCCGTTGACTACTCGGCAGGCGGGACGCGCCAGCGTCCGCCGCTGGTGGTGCTGAAAGCCAGCGAAGAAGAGCTGGCCGACCACGCCCGCGTGCTGGGAGAGATCACCAAGGAGAGCAAGGGGCATTGCCTTTGGCGCGATCTGGAGAGTGCGTCACAGGCGTGAGTTGCGGCGGGGCTTACTGCAGGCCCTATGAGTCTGGTTTGGCGGAGTTTTTCTTGCCCTTCTTTTCCGGCACGGGGTTTTCCGGGCTTTCCGAAACACTTCCTTCGACGGCGATGCCCGGGATCTTGCTGATCTCCTTGGCAAATTCATCGAGGGTCAGCTTGCGGTTCCCGGGCGGGGCGGCAACCGCAACCTCCTTGGCGGGCGATTCGCTCCGCGCTATTTTGCTTGGTGTTCGGGCTGCTGTACCGGCAGTTGTCGTATTGCCTTGCATCGGGGACTTCGCTGCCGGGGCACGTTTGGCCTCGAGAAATTGCCGATCGATTTCGGCAAAGCGTTCAGGGCGCTTCAAGCCCGCCTTGAGGCAATCTTCCAGGCCGTCGATGACTTCGCAGCGTCGTTCCGCAATCACCTGCGCATAGTGCGAATTGCGCAGCTCGCCGACCTGTTGCAGGGCCACCTGCTTTTCGCTGGTCAGTGTTGCGACGGTCTTTTCCAG
>CAIZKA010000522.1 GCA_903933395.1 uncultured beta proteobacterium
AGCGGCGAGGGGTCGAACTTGGCGGAAAGCTCGACGACGCGGCAGCCGAGCGCGACGAACGGCGCCAGCAGTTTGCGCGCATTTAAAAAAACTGAGGGGAGTGCCGCCGCCAGGTCGCACTTGTTGAGGACGATGGTGGTAGTGAGGCCTTCGTGCTCGGCGGCGACCAGCGCTCGGGAAAGCAGCATGTCGGAAAACGACGGATCGGTGGCGACCACCAGCAGCAGTTGCGTGGCGTTGGCGGCGATGAGTTTCTGGCGGTAGAGGTCGCTGCGGTAGAGCAGGCTGCGGCGCGGTCCGTGGCCCATGATCTGGCCATCCGGGCTGAGCTCGACTTCGTCGCCGACGGCGAAGGGGCTCTTCTTTCCTTTCGGATAGCCGGTGGCGAGGCTGCCGTCGGCCAGCTCGATCTCGTAGTGCCGGCCGAAGGCGGCGACGATGGTGCCGTGCCGGTTCATTGCGAACTCAAGCCGTCATTCCGGGCAAGCGCAGCGCGACCCGGAATCCAGTCGCCATGTGGTGCGCTGCCGCTGGATTCCGGGTTCTGCCCTGGCGGGCAGCCCCGGAATGACGAACTGGATTGTGTGGCAGCCAATGTGACGTGGGAGCCTGCTTAAAGGGTCAGCAGCGCATCGATCTTGGCCGCGCAGATGAAGTCGTTTTCCGAAAGGCCGCCGATGGCGTGCGTGGTGTAGCGGACGCGGCACTGGTTGTAGCCGACGGCGAGGTCGGGGTGGTGGTCCTCGCGGTGCGAGATCCAGGCCGTCGCGTTCACGAAGGCCATGGTCTCGTAGTAATTCTTGAACTTGTAGGTCTTGCTGATCAGATTGTCCTTGCGCTCCCAGCCTTCCAGCGTGGCCAGCAGCTGGGCGGCTTCGTCGTCAGTCAGGGGCGGAACGCCGCCTTCGCAGGGCTTGCACTTGCCCTTGGCGAGATCACAGATCATTGTCATGTTGGTTTCCTTGTACGAGAAACAACTCGTTCGAAGCGACGGGTGACAGTCGAGCGAAGCGAGCCAATTAGAAGCCTCCCCGTGAGGGGAGGATGGGAGGGGCGGGTCTTTAATTCGCCTTTAACGTGTTTCAAGATCTGCGGGCGGATCTCACTTCCATGAAAGTTACGAGAGGTGCAGGCGCGCGATGCGCTGGCTGGCGGGTGGATGGGAGTCGTGGAACAGTGAATGCAGCGGGTCGGGCGTCAGGGTTGCGGCATTGTCGCGGTAGAGCTTGACCAGGGCGGCGATCAGGTCGGTGGCGGCGGTCTGCTTTGCGGCGTAGGCGTCGGCTTCGTACTCGTGCTTGCGCGACAAGGCGGACGTCAGCGGCGCCAGCGGGAAGAGGAAGACCGGCAGCACCATGGAGAAAAGCAGCAGGCCCATCGCCGTGCCCATCGACGACGCCGTACCGCCGGCGCCGACTCCCAGGCCGGCAAAGAACCAGGGCTGGTCGATGAGCTGGCCGAGCAGCCAGAGGAAGGCCAGGCTCATCGCGGCGGAGAGCGCGATGCGCTTGATCACGTGCTTGTGGCGGAAGTGGCCGAGTTCGTGCGCCAGCACGGCTTCGATTTCCCCGGGGGCGAGCTTTTCCAGCAGGGTGTCGAAGAAGACGATGCGCTTGGCGCGGCCGAAGCCGGTGAAATAGGCGTTGCCGTGCGCCGAGCGCTTTGAGCCGTCCATGACGAAGAGGCCCGAGGAGGCGAAGCCGCAGCGCGCCAGCAGGGCTTCGATGCGGGCTTTCAGCGCGGCGTCGTCGAGCGGCGTGAATTTGTTGAACAGCGGCGCGATGACGGTCGGGTAGAGGAAGAGGATCAGCAGGTTGGTCGCCAGCCAGACCAGCCAGACGTAGAGCCACCAGTTGCGGCCCATGGCGTCCATCAGCCACAGCACGGCGAACAGCAGCGGTCCGCCGATCAGCACGGCGAGCGCCGTGCCCTTGGCGAGGTCGACAAGCCACAGCGGCCAGGTCAGCTTGTTGAAGCCGAAGCGCGCCTCGATGACGAAGGTGCGGTAGAGGCTGGCCGGCAGGCCGATAATGAAGCCGAGCAGGGCGGCGGCGGCGAACAGCGCGAGGCCGTGCAGGTAGCCCCCGCCGAGCTCGGCGCGCAGCGCCTGGTCGATCCAGCCGAGCACCCCGCCCAGGGTCAGCGCCAGCAGGACCAGGACATCGATGACGGTTTCGACGAGGCCGATGCGGACCTTGGCCGCGGTGTAGTCGGC
>CAIZKA010000523.1 GCA_903933395.1 uncultured beta proteobacterium
ACTACCACTGCTACCTCCACTGGCTGCAGAAGTCGGCTGCCGATTGGCACTGCGCCATCCACGCCTACGTCCTGATGACCAACCACGTCCATCTGCTGATCACCGCCGAACGGCCGGATGGCCCAGCCCGGCTCATGCAGTCGCTGGGCCGGCGCTACGTCCAGTACATCAACCGCGCCTACCGCAGGAGCGGCAGCCTGTGGGAAGGGCGCTACAAATCCAGCGCCGTGCAGGCCGAGGCCTATCTATTCACCTGCATGCGCTACATCGAACTCAACCCCGTGCGCGCCGGCATGGTCAGCGACCCGGCGCACTACCGCTGGTCGAGCTACCGGTATAACGGCCTGGGACAAGCCGACGAACGACTTGTCGCCCATCCCCTGTACCAAAGCCTGGGCCACAACGCGGAAGAGCGACGAGCCAGCTACCGCGCACTGTTCCGATCCGAACTCGACGACGACGCCATCGACGACATCCGGCTGGCCCTGGCGCAAAACCAGCCGCTGGGAGATGACCGGTTTGCCGAACGCATCTGCGCCAGAGTCGGGGTGCGGCGCGCCAATGCAAAGCGAGGACGACCGCCGGGAGAAGGAAGGTCGGCGGACGCGATGAAAGATCAAACCGGATTCGGATTTTGAGGAGAGAGAAATGAAAAAGAATTTGATGCTGACCCCTTTAGTTGCTTTAGCTGTCACTTTAGCTGTCAATTGCCAAGGGAGGGTGGCGGCATGAGCGGCATTCTTTTTTTTGGGGTAATGGTCGCATGGGCTGCGGTCGCGTTTCATTTGGCGAAGAGGCTCGCGCGGCGGGTGAAACACAGGTTGCTTGGATTCGGGTTCGGTGCCTTGGCCTTCGCCCTGATGATGGTCTTGCCCGTGGTCGACGAGATCGTCGGCGGCTATCAGTTCCGGGCGTTGTGCCGGGAAAATGCTGTGCTTCGAATTGATGCGGAAAGGATCAAGGGTCGCACCGTCAGGGTAGTCGTCGCCCCGTTGAATGAGATTCTGCCAGGGAAGGCCATTGCGATCTATCGTTCGCACGAAAGCTTCCGGGATACAGCGACGAATGAAGAGATTGCCAGTAACGAGTGGTACTTCGCCAAAGGGGGCTGGTTCATTCGGATGCTGGGTGTTTCGGAGACGAACGACCCCATCACTTTTGTTCCGTCCGCCTGTTATCCATCTTTAGGACGACAAGAAATTGCAGAAGCTTACGGATTTGCGCTAATCAAATAGTTCGAGGAGACAGATCATGACAACCATCAACGACACCTATATCAATGCCCTGCTTGCGGATGCGACATATGTGACTCAGCTTGTGAATCAAGACTCGCGTCTTGAGGAAAAGCTCGCCGCTCGCATGACCCAGCCCCAAGCCGCCTTCATTGCCGCCAATTTCACGGTTGCGTCTCGAATCGAATCCACCACCGGCTCCGGTTTCGATGCCACGGTCTGGAAGGGAAGGGTTAACACACCCTATGCGGACAGAGTCTATGTTTCGATGCGCGGCACGGCCGGCATCGCCGACCTGCTCTCCGACGTCGACCTTACATCTGCGGGAGCGCCGCGTGCGCAGTACGCAGATATGGTGAATTGGTGGCTGCGTGTCACCACGCCCAGCAATCTGGTTGCGCGCCAAATTCGGCTGGCGTCCGGTCTCGCTGGCGTCTATTTTGAATCCGCGGGGGCTGTCCTGGGAACGGGCGAACTGGCTGGCGTTTCGCATGTCGAGGTAAACGGCCACAGCCTCGGCGGGCATCTATCCAGCGCCTTTGCCCGCATCTTCGGCGCCAGCATCGGCATCGACCGGATAACCACCTTCAATAGCGCAGGCTTCAACGGCGGCAGCGAGACGATCTTCGCCCAGCTGCAGGCGCTCCTCAATACCGGTGCCAACGGCTTTCTTGGTGCGGTGCAAACCAATGTCTTCGCTGAACATGGTCTGAATGTCACCACCAACAGCTTCTTCGTCGACCAGATAGGCCGCCGGCAATCTGTCTTTAACGAAGAAGGTACCGGCCTGCCGAACCACTCGCTGTACAAGCTCACCGACGCGCTGGCGCTGGCCGATGTCATGAGTATCCTCGACCCGAGCCTTTCGCTGCAAGACGCCAACACGATTTTGAACGCCGCTGCGGCCGTCCCCGGCAAGTCTCTCGAAGCGATACTCGATGCCATTAGAAAGCTGGCCGGCGCCACCGATACGACACTGACCATCATTGGCGACGCGGGCGACTCGGCGGCAAGCCGAATCGATTTCCATCAGAAGCTGGCATCGGTTAGAGGTCTTGTGACCGAAGACTGGACCTTGCGCGGCAACATCGTCTCCCTCATCACCCTCACTGCCGCCGACCTAGCAACAATCGCCAGCAACCCCGACGCCCTCGCCACCCGCTACGCCCTCGCCACCCGCTACGCCCTCCAGGAACTCAACCCCTTCGCCGTCATAGGCGACGACAGTCTTTACACCAAGTTCAACCTGAACCACGAACTCGACGTGTTCAACCCGGATACCGATGACGGGAAACTGGGCAGACTGACCCCGCAGTGGCTCGAAGACCGCGCCAAGCTGATGGCCGGTCTGATCGCAGGGAACACAAGCGACACTGACCGAATCAACCCGACGAACCCCGACCCGGTGTATTTCAAGGACCTTCGCCTCGGCATTGCGCTGCACGATGGCCAGGCCACCGACCCAAAACGCATCACCTTCGGCACGGATGCCGCCGAAACCCTCGCCGGCGGCAGCAAGGCCGACCGCCTCTACGGCGCCGCCGGCACCGACATCCTCAAAGGCAACGCTGGCGACGACTACCTCGAAGGCGGCACCGGCGACGACACCCTGCGCGGCGGCAAGGGAGTTGACACCTACCGTATCGACAAAACCAGCGGCATCGACACCATCATCGACTTCGCCGGCGGCAGCGGCGGCGACGGCCTGGGCAGTATCCTCTACAACGGCGACACGCTGGCCGGCACGCTGACGCAAGACGCCGCCGTGCGCAACCGCTACCACTACGCCGGCAACGAGGCCCTCGTCATTCGCTTCGTCGGCAACCCCGGCGAACGCGGCGACCTCGTCATCATCGACCCCGCCGGCGCCCGGATCATTCTGGAGAACTGGAAATCCGGCGAACTCGGCCTCACGCTTTCCGGCAGCACCAGCACCGTCCAGACCAGCGACCTGCAAGGCACCGGTCAGGGCGACAACGACTACCTGACCGAAGCCGGCCACGGCGCCGGCCTCGTGAACACCGCCCCCAATCAGAAAATCTATGGCCTGGACGGCGCCGACCTGATCCGCCTCGTCTTCTCCGGGGCGTTCGGCTTTGGCGGCAGCGGCAACGACATCATCACCAACGGCGCCGGCGATCAGGAACTCCACGGCGACGAAGGCAACGACATCCTCATCGCCTCAAGTGGTGACGACGTCCTCGACGGCGGTACGGGCGACGACGCCCTGCAAGGCGGGGCCGACGACGACCTGCTGGATGGTGGCGACGGCATGGACCTGCTCGACGGCGGCAGCGGCAGCGACGTCATCAAGGGCGGCGCCGGCGACGATTTCATCCTCGGCGGCGGGAACCTCACCGTGGCCCTGACCACATCCGCGGGCGAGCGCGACTACCAGCACTTCGCCGATGGCCAGGTGGACCTGCTCAAGCGGGACGCTGACGGCCGCTTCGTCCTGCCCATCCTGATCGGCGTCTCGCCCACCGACAGCCATGTCATGCAGACGCTGAACCCCCATGTCGAAGGCGATGCGGCGGATGCCATCGACGGCGGCGACGGCGACGACATGGTGTTTGCCGGGGACGGCGACGACGTGGTCGAGGGCGGTGCCGGCAAGGACTACCTGGTCGGCGAGGTCGGCAACGACTTCATGCTTGGCGGTACGGAAGACGACATCCTCCACGGCGACGGCGCGCAAGGCGATCTGCTGCTGCCGGCGAACGGTGAAGGCTTCATCGTCTGGGTGAACGACCCCTACCACGGCGACGACTACCTCGATGGCGG
>CAIZKA010000524.1 GCA_903933395.1 uncultured beta proteobacterium
ACTGGTGGTGATGAGTGGACTTGAACCACCGACCCCCGGATTATGAATCCGATGCTCTAACCGACTGAGCTACATCACCGTGCAAAGGGGCGGAATTATCCTCGGCGCACGCTTGCCTTGTCAAGGCTGGCTCCGGTAGGCGACAATTGCATAATGAACTTCGATGTCGTGATCGTGGGTGGCGGATTGGCCGGTTTGAGCCTGGCGGCGGCCTTGCGCCGCTCGACCCTGTCTGTGGCCCTGGTCGAGGGGCGGGCGCCTGTCTTCCCCGAAACCCTGGATTCGCGCATTTACGCCATCAGCCCGGCCAATGCGACTTTTCTCGACGAACTGGGCACCTGGGGCCATCTCGATGCGGCGCGCCTGGAAGCGGTGCGCACCATGGAAATTCACGGCGATGCGGGCGGGCGGCTGGATTTCACCGCGTATGGATGCGGCGTCCCGGAACTGGCCTGGATCCTCGAATCCTCCCTGATGCAGCGCGAGTTGTGGGAAACCGTCAAGCGCCAGGGCAACCTGAGCCTGTTTTGCCCGGCACGTCCGCAGGCGCTGACGATAGGGCCCGATGCGGCGTTGTTGAATCTTGAGGACGGCCGCACTCTTTCCGCGCGCCTCATCGTGGCCGCCGACGGCGCCGAGTCCTGGACCCGCTCTGCCGCCGGCGTAGCCGTGCGTTTCGACCCGTACGACCAGCAGGGCGTCGTCGCCAATTTCGCCACCGAACTGCCGCATCGCGGCACTGCTTTCCAGTGGTTCCGCACGGATGGCGTGCTGGCCTGGCTGCCGCTGCCGGGTAATCGCATCTCGATGGTCTGGTCCGCCCCGGAAGATCACGGACGCAAGCTGCTGGCCCTTGACCCTGCCGGCCTCTGCAACCTGGTTGCCGAAGCCGGCAACCACCGCCTGGGGGCGCTGGAACTGATCACCCCGCCCGCGGGCTTTCCCTTGCGCCTGATGCGTGCGCCGAACACCGTAGCGCCTCGTCTGGCGCTGATCGGCGATGCCGCGCACACCATCCATCCGCTTTCCGGCCACGGCATCAACCTCGGTTTTCAGGACGCGCGCATCTTGGCTGCCGTCCTGTGCGAAAAACCCGGTCATGTCGATTGCGGCAACCTCGGCTTGTTGCGTGCTTACGAACGCGCACGCAAGGAGGAGGTAGTGACTTTGCAGACCTTGACTGATAGCCTGCACGACCTTTTCCGCCCCGCGACGGGCACCCTGACCCGTGTGCGCAATTTTGGATTGAACCTCACCAACACTTTGCCGGTCGTAAAGAACCTGCTGGTCCGCTACGCGCTGGCGTCCTGACGCCGGCGCCCCGAATTTTCTGGAGAACTCATGAAACTACCCCTGCTTGCCGCCGCCTTGGCGTGTGTGTCCTTCGCCGCCCTTGCCGACGAAGCCGATGTCAAGAAGTCAGTCGAGGCCAAACTGGGCAAGGTCGAAAAAATCATCAAGGCGCCCATGGCCGGGGTCTGGGAAGTCACGGTGGACGGGCAGATTTATTACTCCGACGACAAGGGCAGCTACCTGATATACGGCAGCATGCTCGACATGAAGACCGGCAAGAACCTCACGGCGGAGCGCCAGTTCAATGCCCTGCCGCTGGAACTGGCGCTGAAACAGGTGCGCGGTTCTGGCAAGAACATCATGGTCACCTTCGAAGACCCGAATTGCAGCTATTGCAAGAAGCTGGCAAAAGAAATCCTGACCTTGAAGGACGTCACCGTTTACACCTTCCTGCTGCCGGTGCTGGGCGACGATTCCTACGAAAAGTCGAAGGCGATCTGGTGTTCCCCGGACAAGGCAAAAGTCTGGGTCGACTGGATGACGGCCGGCAAGGCGCTGCCCGCGACACCCGCCAAATGTGACCTGGCCGGCCTCAACAAGTCGGCACAGCTCGGCGGCAAGTTGCGCATCAACGGCACGCCGGCGATCTTCTTCGCCAACGGCGAGCGCGTCGGCGGCTATATCCCTGCCGCGGAAATCGAAAAGCGCTTCGCCGCCACTCCCGGCAGCTAAACCGTTGCCATAGCCGCCGCGGCGCACCGCGATGCTGCGAAGCAGCATAAAAATACTCGATGTAGTCATTGCAATCACTTCCCTCCTGCCACATACTTTCCAACGCTGCATTGATGGAAATCAAACAAAAGGAGGAGTCAGATGCAAGTCTCACGGCGGCAGTTCTTCAAGATCTGCGGCGCCGGTATGAGCGGGTCATCCATCGCACTGATGGGTTTCTCGCCGACATCGGCCCTGGCGGAGGTGCGCAGCTACAAGCTGGCCCACGCCACGGAAACCCGCAACATGTGCCCCTACTGCTCGGTCAGTTGCGGGGTCCTGATCTACACCACGGGTGACAAGTCCAAGAACGCGAAAGCGGACATCATCCACATCGAGGGCGACCCGGATAATCCCGTCAATCGCGGCACGCTGTGTCCCAAGGGCTCGGGCCTGCTCGACATGGTCAAGAGCCCCAACCGGCTCAAGTACCCGGAAGTACGCGAGCCCGGCACCAACGAATGGAAGCGCATCAACTGGGATGACGCCCTGACGCGCATCGCAAAGCACATGAAGGCCGACCGCGATGCCAACTTCATCGAGAAGAACGCCGCCGGCGTGACGGTGAACCGCTGGAACACCTTCGGTTTCCTCGCCTCTTCCGCCGCCAACAACGAAACGGGATATATCAGCCACAAGGTACTGCGCAGCCTCGGCGCCGTCGCCTTCGATACGCAAGCACGCATCTGACACGCCCCCACGGTATCCAGTCTGGGTCCGACATTTGGGCGTGGTGCAATGACCAATCACTGGGTCGACATTAAAAATGCCGACCTGGTGCTGATCATGGGCGGCAATGCCGCCGAAGCGCATCCCTGTGGTTTCAAGTGGGTGATCGAAGCGAAGAAGGACCGCAAGGCCAAGCTGGTCACGGTCGATCCGCGCTTCACGCGTTCCGCCTCCGTTTCCGATTTCTACGCGCCGATCCGCGCCGGTGCCGACATCGCCTTCCTCGGCGGCGTCATCAACTACCTGTTGACCAACGACAAGATCCACCACGAGTACGTCAAGAACTACACCAATGCCGGCTTCCTGATCAACCCGGACTACAAGTTCGAGGACGGCATCTTCTCCGGCTACAACCCGGAAAAGCGCAACTATGACAAGGCCACCTGGGGCTACCAGATGACCGAGGCGGACAAGAAGACCGGCGACTCCTGGGTCAAGGTCGATCCGACCCTGCAGGATCCGAACTGCGCCTTCCAGCTGCTGAAGAAGCACTACAGCCGCTACACGCCGGACCTGGTGAGTTCGGTCTGCGGTACGCCGAAGGACGCCTTCCTCAAGATCTGCGAGATGATCGCGGATACGGCGGCCCCCGACAAGACCATGACCATCCTCTATGCGCTGGGCTGGACGCAGCACTCGGTCGGTTCGCAGAACATCCGCACCATGGCCATCATCCAGGCCCTGCTCGGCAACATGGGCATGGCGGGCGGCGGCATCAATGCGCTGCGCGGCCACGCCAATGTGCAGGGCATCACCGACATGTGCCTGTTCGGACAGAACCTGCCGGGTTACATCGCCTCGCCGACCGAAGCCGACGTCGATCGCAAGACCTTCCTGGAAAAGCGCACGCCGAAACCGCTGCGGCCGAACCAGATGAACTTCCCGCAGAACTTCCCGAAGTGGTTCACCAGCCTGCAGAAGGCCTGGTACGGGAATGCGGCGACCGACAAGAACGACTTCGCCTACGACTGGCTGCCCAAGATCGACGGTGCCTACGACACCCTGGCCCTGTTCGAGAAGATGCACCAGGGCAAGATGAACGGCTTCGTCTGCCAGGGCTTCAACCCGCTGGCTTCCGTGTCGAACAAGAAGAAGGTGGGCGACGCGCTGGCCAAGCTGAAGTACCTGGTGATCGTCGATCCGCTGGTCACCGACACGTCCGAATTCTGGAAGAACCACGGCGAGTTCAATGAAGTCGATGCATCCAAGATCGCTACCGAGGTGTTCCGCCTTCCCGCGGACTGCTTCGCCGAGGACACCGGTTCCTTCACCAACTCGGGTCGCGTCATCCAGTGGCACTGGAAGGCGGCCGACGGTCCGGGCGAATCGAAGGGCGACATCGAGATCATCGCCACGCTGTTCCAGAAGCTCAAGGCGATGTACGCCAAGGACGGCGGCAAGTTCCCCGATGCCATCATGAACCTGACCTGGGCACATCGCATCCCGACCAAGCCCTCGTCGGCGGAACTGTTGATGGAAATCTCGGGCAAGGCGCTCGCCGATGTTTTCGATCCGAAGGACAAGACCAAGGTCATCGCCAAGGCCGGCGAGCAACTGGCCGGCTTCGCGCAACTGCGCGACGACGGCTCGACCTCTTGCGGCAACTGGATCTACGGCGGCTGCTGGTCGCAGGCGGGCAACCTCACGGCGCGACGCGACAACGCCGATCCGTCGGGCCTGGGCCAGACGCTGATGTGGGGCTTCGCCTGGCCGGCCAACCGGCGCATCATCTACAACCGCGCATCCTGCGACATGGCCGGCAAGCCATGGGACCCGAAGCGCACGGTGATCCGCTGGACCGGTACCGCCTGGGCCGGCAACGACATTCCCGACATGCGCCCGGATGCTGCTCCCGAAGAAGGGGTCATGCCCTTCATCATGACGCCGGAAGGCGTGGCGCGGCTGTTCGCGCCGGGCATGGCCGAGGGCCCCTTCTCCGAGCACTACGAACCCTTCGAGACGCCGCTGGACAAGAATCCCTTCCACCCCGGCAACCCGAAGGCGCTCAACAATCCGGCCGCCCGCGTGTACAAGGGCGACATGGAAGTGTTCGGCAAGGCCAAGGACTTCCCCTACGTCTGCACCACCTACCGCCTGGTCGAGCACTTCCACTACTGGACCAAGCACGCCAGGATCAACGCCGTGCTGCAGCCGGAACAGTTCGTCGAGATCAGCGAGGAACTGGGCAAGGAGAAAGGCATCGCCAACGGCGACCGGGTCAAGGTGCGCAGCAACCGCGGCTTCATCAAGGCGGTGGCAGTGGTCACCAAGCGCATCCCGACGCTGATGGTCGACGGCAAGAAGGTGCATACCGTGGGCATCCCGATCCACTGGGGCTTCAAGGGGCTGACCAAGCCGGGTTTCATCACCAATACCTTGACCCCGTATGTCGGTGACGCCAATTCGCAGACGCCGGAATTCAAGGCGTTCCTGGTCAACATCGAGAAGGCATAAGGAGAGATCATGGCACTGCAATCGCTAGATATCGCCCGCCGCTCGGCGACGACCACACCGGCGCCCGGCGTGCGGCAAACCACGGAAGTGGCCAAGCTGATCGACGTTTCCACCTGCATCGGCTGCAAGGCCTGCCAATCGGCGTGCATGGAATGGAACGACATCCGCGACGAAGTCGGCAGCTGCTCGGGCGTCTATGACAACCCGGTAGACCTGACGGCCAAGTCCTGGACCGTGATGCGTTTCGCCGAAGTCGAAGAAAAAGGCAAGCTGGAGTGGCTGATCCGCAAGGACGGCTGCATGCACTGCGCCGACCCGGGCTGCCTCAAGGCCTGTCCGGCTCCCGGCGCCATCATCCAGTACGCCAACGGCATCGTCGATTTCCACCAGGAAAACTGCATCGGCTGCGGCTACTGCATCACCGGCTGTCCCTTCAACATCCCGCGTATTTCCGAGGCCGACAACAAGGCCTACAAGTGCTCGCTGTGCTCGGACCGCGTCGCTGTCGGCCAAGCGCCTGCCTGCGCCAAGGCCTGCCCGACCGGGGCGATCCAGTTCGGCTCGAAAGAGCAGATGAAGGATTACGCGGCCAAGCGGGTCGTCGACCTCAAGTCGCGCGGCTACGAAAAGGCGGGGCTCTATGATCCGGCAGGGGTGGGCGGCACGCACGTCATGTACGTGCTGCACCACGCCGACCGGCCGGAGCTCTACAAGGGCCTGCCAAACGACCCCAGCATCAGTCCGCTGGTAGCGTTGTGGAAGGGCTTCGCCAAGCCGCTGGCCAGCGTGGCCATGGCCGCCGTGGCACTGGGCAGCCTGTTCCACTACGTGATGAAGGGGCCGAACGAGGTGTCGAAGGAGCTGGAAGACGAGCTCGAAAAGGAGGATGCAAAATGATGCGCAATCCGAAAGACCTCACGCGCTACGACGCGCAGGAGCGGGCCAATCACTGGCTGGTGGGCATCTGCTTCATCCTGCTCGCGCTCTCGGGCCTGGCCTTCTTCCATCCGGCCTTCTATCCGCTGACGCAGCTTTTCGGCGGCGGGGTCTGGGCGCGCATCCTTCATCCCTACCTCGGCGTTCTCATGGCGCTGGCCTTCCTGGTGATGTTCTTCCGCTTCAAGTCGCTCAACGCGATGACACCGGCGGACAAGGAGTGGCTCTCGCGGGTCGGGGAAATGATGGACGGCAACGACCACAACATGCCGGAACAGGGCAAGTACAACGGCGGGCAGAAGATGATGTTCTGGGCCATGGCCTTGTCCATGCTTCTGTTGTTCGTTTCCGGCATCTTCCTCTGGCGCGCCTACTTCAGCCTGCCGGTGGATGTGGTGCGCCTCGGCGCCGTGGTGCATTCGGCCATCGCCGCGATCATGATCGCCATGATCTTCGTGCATGTCTATGCCGCACTCTGGGTACGGGGTACGGTGCGTGCCATGGTCTACGGTACGGTCACCCGCGCCTGGGCCAAGCAGCATCACCGCGCGTGGTATCGCCAGGTCACCGGCAAATCCTGATTCCTGTCGCAGGACCTCCTGCCAACGTGACACCCGCGGGCTTCGGCCCGCGGGTTTTTTATAGACCATGACGACCACTAGCCCCTTCATCCCGATCAAGTCGAGCAGCGAACCGCCCCACGTCATCGCCCCCGATGCCACATCCATCTTCGCCACCCGGGCCGGGCGCTTCGAACAACTTGCCGCCGGCCACAGCCTCGGCGACTGGCTGCTCTTCCTCGCCGCGCTGAGTCGCGCCCAGCACGCGGCACTGCAATCCCTGCCCGCGTTGCCGCTGCCCGATGCTGCGCAACTGGCGCAGGCTCGCGAACACCGCATGCCGCCGCTGCCGGCCCAGTCCTGGCCGCGCGATCCGGCCTGGCGCCAAAGCCTGCTGCAGATCATTGCCGCTGTCTCCGCTGCGGCACCCGAGCCCGCGCGCAAGGATCTCGCGCGCCTCGCGGCCTTCGACGCCGAGCGCATCGAAGCCCTGGCCGAAAGCGTGCTGCACACGGAACTCTACGGCGAGGATGCCGCCCTGCTGCCCTACGTCGCCGCCGCCCTGCAGGTGCTATGGACCGCCGGCGCGGCGCGCCTCGGCGTCAGCGAGATCACCGCGCTCGACGTGCCCGGCGTCTGTCCCTGCTGCGGCTTCCTGCCGGTGGCCAGCGTCGTGCGCAGCGGCGGCGAGGTCGGCAACCTGCGTTACCTCCACTGCGCCCTGTGCAACACCGAATGGAACCTGGTTCGCGTCAAGTGCACCGCCTGCGACGCCACCGACGGCGTCAGCTACCGCCATCTAGAAGGCGCCGGCAAGCAGGGCGCCGATGCCGTCCGCGCCGAAACCTGCGATTCCTGCAAGAGCTACCTGAAGATCGTCTATCAGGAGAAGGGGCCGGTCGATCCCGTCGCAGACGACCTCGCCACGCTGACGCTGGACATTCTGGTCGACGAGGCCGGCTACGCCCGCAGCGGACCCAACCTGCTGCTGGTGCCGGGCGGCTGAAGCGGAAGTCGGCGCCTGCAGGACGGCAATCGTCGGCCCCGAAGGACATTACAATCGGGGTGGAAAGAGCCGGAACACCCATGAAAACCCGCATCCCCACCCTTGGCCTTCGCCGATGCGCGCTGTTCGCCGTCACCGCGATGATGTGCACGCTTGCGCAAGCGAAGGACCTCGAGCCGAGGTCGTATTCGAACACGCCGGTCGGCCTCAATTTCCTGATTGCGGGCTATGGCTACGCGGAAGGCAAGCTGGCATTCGACCCGTCTACGCCCATCACCGACGCGAAATATCGCCAGGGCACCTCCGTCGTCGCCCTGGCGCACTCCTTGGATGCATGGGGCAATTCCGCCAAGGTCGACATGGTGCTGCCCTATTCGTCGTTCGACGGACACGCGCTGGTGGGCGGGCGGTCCAGAGAGCGGGAGATGACGGGCCTGAACGACCCGCGCTTTCGGTTCTCGATGAACTTCCACGGTGCGCCGGCCCTTTCGCTGAAGGAATTTGCCGGCTACCAGCAGGACGTCATCGTCGGTGCCAGCCTGCAGGTAACGGCGCCGCTGGGACAGTACGACCACAGCCGGCTGGTCAACCTCGGCAACAACCGCTGGTCGTTCAAGTCCGAGCTGGGTGTGTCCAAGGCCTGGGGGCCATGGACGGTTGAGCTGGTGCCGAGCGTCACCTTCTACACCGACAATACCGATTTCAATCGCGGCCGCACGCTGGCGCAGGATCCCTTGTACATGCTGCAGACGCATGTCATTTACGGCTTCGCGTCCGGCATCTGGCTGGCCGTCGACGGCGCCTGGTTCACCGGCGAACGCACCACACTGGACGGCGTGAAGGGCGACAACCGACAAACCAACACACGTGCCGGCATCACCGTCGCGCTGCCGGTGGACCGCCACAACTCGGTGAAACTCTACCTCAGCACCGGCACCTCGACCCGCACGGGCAGCACCTATGACCTGGTCGGCGTCGCCTGGCAGTATCGATGGGGAGGCGGCTACTAGAGCCCGGCCTCCCGATCCTGAAAGTCGGCGCCGGCACTACGGTGACGGCGGCGGCCTTTCCCCGGAACCAAATCCCGAATTACACTGTCTGCCGGTAGTCCCGATCACCGCAGCCAATCCCAGGAGACCCCGATGAGACGCCTGCTTGCCCTGTTCGCCTTTGTTCTTGCCGCCGCATTCAGCCTGCCGGCCGCCGCCGATCCCCTGGATGGCGTGGTGCCGCTGGTGAAGGACGACTTCGCCGCCGTGGCGCAAATCAAGGGCACCCCGGAGCGCCATGTCCTGCTGTTCTTCGGCGATCAGTTGAACTGAGGGGCCTGCCGCTACACCGTGAGTGTGCTGCGCAAGCCCGAAGTCAGCGCGAAATACATCAAGCACTACGTCGGCGCCCATGCCGATTTCAGCGAACTGGAACTGGACGACAAGGATCCGCTCCATGACATGATCAAGCGCCACAACCCGAAAAAGTGGCGGCCGGTGATGGTCTTCCTCGACGCCCAGGGCAAGGAAGTTGCGCGAATGACCGCCGGCCTGAAGTCAGCCGAAGAGGCCTTGCTGCTTGATCGCTTCGTCTCCGAAAAGCACTACCAGACGGGCGATTTCGCCGCCTTCAGGAAGGCGCAGAAGAGTTGACGGCGCCAGCGGCGGTTAGCACCTCGCGGTGGCGACCGGTGGCGAGGCTGTAGATGCGCAACAGGTCCTCTTCCGAGACGTCGATGAAGGAATCCATCTGCGTCAGGGCGAAGACGAAGTCCTCGTGTGAAATCGACTCATATCCGGCAGGCGGTGTCGGCGCTGCGGTGCCACGCACAAGAGCCGCCGGGTAGCGCCGCCAGGGGAAGATCGTATTGAAGGCGATCGCGGCGACCAGGATGATCAGGACGTTGAGCATCACGGGGGTAAGGACGAAGCCGAAGCCCATGGCGCGCACCGGTGCATCGCCCAGCGCTGCCGCCAGCGCCGTGGCACCGGCGGGCGGATGGATGCAGCGCAAATAGTGCATGGCCCCGATGGACAGGCCCACGCCGAGGCTGGCGGCCAGCATCGGATCCGGCACGTAAAGCAGACAGGCGATGCCGATCAGGCCCGATACCAGGTGGCCGCCCAGCAGCGGCCAGGGTTGCGACAGCGCGCCGTGCGGCACGGCGAAGAGCATGACGGCGGTGGAGCCCATCGACAGCACCAGCATCGGCGACGCGGGGGCGCCGGACACGCTGCGGCTGATCCAGTACACGGCGAAGATGCCGACAAAGCCGCCGAGTGCCGAGACCAGGCGCTCGCGATGGCTGACCGGGCTCAGCTCGATACCCAGCAGCTTCAGCCATGTCGATGTTGCCGACGGATTGTTCATTTGCCGCTCCTTGCATGGACCCGGTCTCGTGGTGCGGATGCCCGGCGCCGGGATTGCAGCGATACTAGGGCCTGCACTCTGCATAAGGCAATGACCCATATCAAGGTGCGTGGCCCCGCGGAAGCCGCTACAATCGACCCATCTCGTTTCTGCCCGGTCCGGGTGAAATCATGAATCCACTCTCCCAGCTTCCGTCCGTCGACCGCCTGCTGTCCGCCGCGGCAATCGCTTCGCTCGTCGAGTTGCACGGCCGCGCGGTGGTCACCGCCATGGTGCGCGATGTGCTCGCCGCGACGCGCGCTGCGGTGAAGGACGGCGCGCCGCTACCCGACGAAGCGGCGCTGATCTCAAGAGTCGGCGCCGGCGTCACGGCGAAAACGCGGCCGAAATTGCGGCCGGTATTCAACCTGACCGGTACCGTGCTGCACACCAACCTCGGCCGCGCGCCGCTGCCCGAAGAAGCCGTGCAGGCGCTGGTCGCCGCCGCGCGTTCGCCCTGCGCACTGGAATACGACATCGAAACCGGCGGCCGCGGCGATCGCGACAACGTGGTCGATGAACTGCTCTGCGAACTCACCGGTGCCGAGGCGGCGACGGTGGTCAACAACAACGCCGCCGCCGTGTTCCTGCTGCTGAATACCCTGGCGCAGAAGAAGGAAGTCATCGTCTCGCGCGGCGAACTGATCGAAATCGGCGGCGCCTTCCGCGTGCCGGACATCATGAAGCGCGCCGGCGCAAAGCTGGTCGAGGTCGGCACCACCAACCGCACCCACCTCAAGGATTTCGGCGAGAGCATCGGCCCGCGCACGGCGCTGCTGATGAAGGTGCATGCCAGCAACTATGCTATCCACGGCTTCACCCACGCCGTGCCCGAAGCCGAACTCGCGGCGCTGGCGCATCGGCACGGCCTGCCCTTCGTCATCGATCTTGGCAGCGGCACACTGGCGGATCTCGCCGCCTACGGACTGCCGCACGAACCGACGCCGGCCGAGGCCATCGCTGGCGGCGCCGACCTCGTCACCTTCTCCGGCGACAAGCTGCTGGGCGGGCCACAGGCCGGCCTGCTGGTGGGAACGAAGGAACTGATCGCGAAGATCAAGAAGAATCCGCTCAAGCGCTGCTTACGCGTCGGCAAACTGACGCTGGCCGCACTCGAAGCGGTGCTGGCGCTCTACCGCGATCCCGACCGTCTGCACCTGCGCGTCACCGCTGTGCGCCAGTTGACGCGGCCCGAAGTGGAAATCCGCAGCGCCGCCGAACGCCTGTTGCCGGCGCTGGTTCGCGCACTCGCCGGCGTGCCGGTGACGGCGGAAATCGTCGCGCTGAAATCGCAGATCGGCTCCGGCTCGCTGCCGGTCGACCGCCTGCCGTCGGCCGGCTTCGCGATCCGGCCGCAGGGAAAAAAGGGCGGCGTACTGAACCGCATCGAGGCGGCCTTGCGCGCCCTGCCCAAGCCCGTCATCGGCCGCATCGAGGACGGCGCGCTGCTGCTCGATTTGCGCTGCCTCGACAATGGCGACGAACAGAATTTCCGCGACGTGCTTGCGCACTTTCAGGCACCTTGAGAAATACGGCAAATCCGGCGGTCTGCGTACCGCCATGCCGTCAGCCGCCTCCGGACCAGGGGGCATCATAAGCCGCGGTGGTTTCCGCTCCGCGGCGGTTGCAGTACAACGGGAGACATCATGATCCATCGACGCTTCTTTGCCTGGGCCGCCGCCCCGCCCCTGATTTGTTGCCTGTTCCTGGCACCGGCATTTGCCGCCGATGCCGCGTCCTTGCCGCTCAAACCGAACGCGCCGCAAGCACTTCCGGCGGGCGAGGACACCCGCCTGGTGCAACTGCTCGCGCAGCACAAGGGCAAGGCTGTGGTGTTGAACTTCTGGGCGACATGGTGCGAGCCCTGCCGCGAGGAAATGCCTTCGCT
>CAIZKA010000525.1 GCA_903933395.1 uncultured beta proteobacterium
CGCTGACGCCGAAAGCCGAAATCGAAGGCGAAATGGGCGACCAGTTACCCGGCCTGCAGGCGCGGCTGATGTCGCAGGCGCTGCGCAAGCTGACCTCCAACATCAAGCGCACCAATACGCTGGTGATCTTCATCAACCAGATCCGCATGAAAATCGGTGTCATGTTCGGCAGCCCGGAAACCACCACCGGCGGCAACGCGCTCAAGTTCTACGCCTCGGTGCGCATGGACATTCGCCGCACCGGCGCCATCAAGAAAGGCGACGAAGTCATCGGCAACGAAACCAAGGTGAAAGTGGTCAAGAACAAGGTTGCCCCGCCCTTCCGCGAAGCCCATTTCGACATCCTCTACGGGGAAGGCATTTCGCGTCAGGGCGAAATCGTCGAACTCGGCGTCGAACACAAAATCGTCGAGAAGTCCGGTGCCTGGTACGCCTACAAGGGCGAAAAGATCGGCCAGGGCAAGGACAATGCCCGCGAGTTTCTGCGCGAGCATCCCGAGATCGCAGTCGAAATCGAGAACAGGGTGCGCGAAGCCGTCGGCGTCGCCGCGCTGGGCACGGTCGAACCGGCGAAAGGCAGCTAGCCGGGAAACCGTCGGGCGCGCTGAAAGAGAGCACACCTTGCCGACCCGTTTCCAAGGCGTTTGCCGCGGTAGATTCCATGGCGAATGAACTGCGCCAGCAGGCAATCAAGCTGCTGGCCCGGCGCGAACATACCCGCGTCGAGCTGGCGCGCAAGCTGGCGGGGCTCGGCACGCAGGAGGAAATCGACGCGGTGCTAGCAGACATGGAGGCCTCGCAATTGCAGTCCGACAACCGGACGGCGGAAAGCTACCTGCGCAGCAATGCCTCGCGTCTGGGCGCCTCGCGCCTGCGTCACACCCTGAAAACCCGGGGCGTAGCGCCCGAAATGATCGACGAGCAACTGGCGCAGGCCGATTTGCCCGATGAGATCGAGCGGGCCCGCGCCGCCTGGAGCCGGAAGTTTTCCGTTGCACCCGCCAATCCCAAGGAATGGGCGCGCCAGGCGCGCTTCCTACAGAGCCGAGGGTTTGCCGGCGACATCGTGCGCAAACTGCTCAAGGAACCGATGGGAGCAGCTGAAGAATGACTGCCACCGCCACGCTCTCGGCACACAACCTGCGCAAGAAGTACAAGTCGCGCACGGTAGTGACCGACGTCTCGTTCGAGGTCGCCGCCGGCGAAGTGGTGGGTCTGCTCGGCCCCAACGGCGCCGGCAAGACCACCTGCTTCTACATGATCGTCGGCCTGGTTGCCGCCGATGGGGGCGAGATCCGCATCGAGAACGGCAGCGAGCACCTGCGCCTGACCCACATGCCGATCCACCAGCGCGCCAAGCTGGGCCTGTCCTATCTGCCGCAGGAAAACTCGGTGTTCAGAAAGCTCACGGTATCCGAAAACGTGCGTGCCGTGCTGGAACTGCAGGGTCTGGATGAAGCTGCGATGGACGAGCGAGAAGAAACTCTGCTGCAGGAACTGCACATCACCCACATCCGCAAAAACCTGGCGGCATCGCTCTCCGGCGGCGAACGCCGTCGCGTCGAAATCGCCCGTGCCCTGGCCACCAGTCCGCGCTTCATTCTGCTCGACGAACCCTTTGCCGGTGTCGACCCGATTGCCGTGATCGACATCCAGAAGATCATCGGTTATCTCAAGGAAAGCGGCATCGGCGTACTGATCACCGATCACAACGTGCGGGAAACCCTGGGCATTTGCGATCGCGCCACCATCATCAACGCCGGCGAAGTGCTTGCCGCTGGACAACCGGCCGAGATAGTCGATAATGAAAGTGTGCGTCGGGTTTATCTCGGCGAGCACTTCAGAATGTAGACATAAGAACAAAAG
>CAIZKA010000526.1 GCA_903933395.1 uncultured beta proteobacterium
CGGCGTGATCAGCGTGGTCAGGATGACCATCATCACGATGACCGAGAACATCGCCTCGGTCATGACACCGAGCTGCTTCCCGACCATGGCGAAGATGAGGCCCACCTCGCCGCGCGGCACCATGCCCCAGCCCACCAGCCACTTGCCCGACGAACCCGCGGCGAGACCGGCGACAAGCTTGCCGGCAATCGCCGCGGCGGTAACGCCCAGCCCGATGCCCAGTATTGCCGGGTCGGCCAGGGTCTTCAAATCCACCTGCATGCCGGTCAACACGAAAAACACCGGGACGAAAAAATAACCGATCGGCTCGATCATGTGTTCGTGCTGGTGGCCGCCGTGCTTGAGCAGGATGGGCCGCAGGCGCTCGGCCAGGCCGGGATCGCCCGCCGGCAGCAGGGGTTCGATCTCGCGCACGATGGCCGGGCGATCGAAGTCGCGCAGGAAGACCGGTTCGAACAGGAGGCCGGCGGCGAAGGCGCCGATGATCGGCGCCAGGCCGATGGCATGGGCCAGCCAGGCGAGGAACAGCCCGGTGGCCAGCACCTGGGCAAACAGCATCGAGGGGCCGGCATCGAGTTGCGCCAGCCAGCGGCTGGAGTGCGGCGCGATCATGCGTCCGATCCAGATCGATCCGGCGAGGAAAATCACCGCTTCGGCGATGATGCTGCCGACCTGGCCGACGCTGACCGAACCGGCCTGCACCAGGCTCGACACCACGGCGAGGATCACCAGTCCCAGCACGTCGTCGATCACCGCCGCGCCGAGTACGATGCGCGCGGCCGGCGTATCGAGCTTGCCCAGATCACGGAAGACGCGGCCGGTAATACCCACCGAGGTAGCCGAAAGCGTCGCGCCGAGAAACAGGTAGGTATGGCCGGAAAGGCCCGGCAGCAGCCATGGTCCCACAACGTAGGCGCCGAGCACGAAGGGCACGACGATGCCGACACAGCCCACCGCTAAAGCGCGCGGGCCGACCTTGATCAGGTCGGCCAGCCGCGTTTCCAGTCCGATCTGCAGCAAGAGAACAACCACGCCGAGTTCGGCAATGAAGAGCACGGCAGAATCACTCTTGATGGATTCAAAGAAATTGAAGCCCATGAGAGTGAGGTTGCCCAGCAGCACACCGAGCAGCAGTTCGCCCAGCACCGCCGGGAAGCCCAGCTTTTGCGCCAGCGGGGCGAAAAGCCGGGCGGACATCAGGATCAACGCCAGCCACAACAGGTTGGCACCGACCACGCCGGAGCCCGCGGCCCATGCAGGCGCCGCCGCAAACAGCAAGGCCCCCGCCAGCAGCGGGGGCCTTGCATGACGCAGGAGCGAGGGCAGGCTCACCGGCCCTGTGCAGACAAGGCCGCGATGCGCTCTTCCATGCTCGGATGGCTGGAGAACAGCGCCATGAACCCGGGCCCGCCGGCGATGCCGGAACTTGCCAGGCTCTTCGGCAGCGGCTCGACCGCCATGCCGCCCAGGCGCTGCAGGGCGGAAATCATCGGCCGCGGCGAACCCATCAGGCCGGCGGCGCCGGCGTCGGCGCGGAATTCGCGCTGGCGCGAGAACCAGGCAACGATGATGCTGGCGAGCACGCCGAACAGGAGGTCGCAGACAAACACCGTAACCATGTAGCCGATGCCCGGGCCGGAAGACTGGCTGTCGCCGCGGCGCAGGAAGCTGTCGACGAAATACCCCACGATGCGCGACAGGAAGATGACGAAGGTATTGACCACGCCCTGGATCAGGGTCAGCGTCACCATGTCGCCGTTGGCGACGTGACTGACCTCGTGCGCCAGCACGGCCTCGACCTCCTCCTTGCTCATGCCCTGCAAGAGGCCGGTCGAAACGGCGACCAGCGAATTGTTGCGCGAAGGGCCCGTGGCGAAGGCATTCGGCTCGCCTTCGTAGATGGCGACTTCGGGCATCGCGATGCCGGCCTTTTCGGCCTGCTTCCTCACGGTCTCGACCAGCCAGAACTCGGTCGAGGTCGAGGGGCTGTCGATGATGCGCGCGCCGGTGGACCACTTCGCCATCATCTTCGACATGGCCAGCGAAATGAAGGCGCCGCCGAAGCCCATGATGCCGGCGAAGACCAGCAGCATGCCCAGGTTGAGGCCGTTGGCCGTCAGGTACCTGTTCACCCCCAGCACGCTGGCGGCGATCGACAGCACCAGCATCACAGCGAGGTTGGTGACGAGGAACAGTACGATGCGTTTCATTTGCGGATCTCCAGGGAAAAACCAGATATGCAGTGGCTCGATTTTCGCGCATGCGCCGACATAGATGCGGCAAATCCCGGAAAGTTCAAGAGCGGGAGCCCGGAACGGCTGCCGGCTACTGGTAACCGGGCGCGCCGACCGGAGCCGGCGGAGCCCCGGCAGAAGTCGGCGCCGGCGCAACGGCGGCCGGAACCATGATCACGGCAGCGGGTACCGTCTTGAGCGGCGCATCCGGATGCCAGCCCAGCACCGCCAGCATGAAGAAGAAGCCCAGCACGTAGGCGACCGCGACATGCCAGCCTTCCTTGAGCCAGCGCCCCACAGAGCGGGCTTCCGGATACATGTTGGACAAGGCGACGCCGGCCGAGGAGCCGAACCAGATCATCGAGCCGCCGAAGCCGACGGCATAAGCGAGGAAGCCCCAGTCGTAGCCGCCCTGCTTCAGCGCCAGAGCGGTCAGCGGAATGTTGTCGAACACGGCGGAAACGAAGCCGAGGCCCAGCGCCGACTGCCACGAAGCGGCCGGCAGCGCTTCGACCGGCATCATCGAGGCACAGGTCACCAGCGAGAGCAGGAAGATGGTGCCCTTCAGGGTCTCGGGCATGATTTCCCAGTCATGGCGACGTACCGGAATCGTCACCAGCAACGCCACCCAGACGGCGGCGCCGATGAAGGGGAAATGATCAGCGTTTTCCGGCATGCGGGTATTGATGAAGATATTGGTGCCCATGGCCGCCACCAGGATCAGCACCACGATGCCGATGCGCGGCAAATCGACACGGGTGTGCTCGTGGGCGTTCTTGAGGATCGGCGAGTAGGCATGCTGCTGTTTGGCCGCCACCACGGCAACGAAAATCAGCGCAACAACGGAAGCCACATAGGCATCGACCACCGTCAGCGGCGAGACGCCTGCGATCCACATCATGGTCGTCGTCGTGTCGCCCACCACGCTGCCGGCGCCGCCGGCATTCGAGGCCGCGACAATGCCGGCCAGGTAGCCGATATGCACCTTGGCCTTGAACAACTGGTGCGCCATGGCGCCGCCAATCAGGGCCGCCGCGATGTTGTCGAGGAAGCTGGAAAGCACGAAAACCATAATCAGCATGACAAAGCCGCCCTTCCAGTCGTCGGGCAGATACCTGGGCAGGATCACCGGTACATGGCTTTTCTCGAAATGCCGCGACAGCAGGGCGAAGCCCATCAGCAGGCCGAACAGGTTGGCCAGCGTCACCCATTCGTGACCCAGGTGCGCGACAAAGCCGGCAATGCCGGGGCCGGTCTTGAAGCCGGTGAAAACGATCTTGTAAACGGAGATCGTCACGACACCGGCGATCGCGACGTAGAAGGTATGGTTGTGGAACAGCGCAACGCCGAGCAATGTCAGGCCGAACAGGATGAAGCCGACGGGAATGCCAGCCAAGGTATGCGCGGTCGGGACGAACGCATCGGCGGCCATCGCCGCCGGCGCCAGCAGAGCGGCCAACAGGGAAAACGCTGCCATCACTAAAAGACGTTTCATTGATCTCTCCGGCGCAGGACGAGGCTGGAGTTTAGCATCGCTCCCGTGCCGGCAAGAGCAGCAATCGGCAGGACAAATGCCCGACGAATAGCGGAAGCCCCGATCAAGACCGCCAGCCCGGATCCCGGCGACGGAGTCACGCCTCCCGGTCTGATTCCGGCTTGCCGCCGGACGTCAGCAGTGTCTTCAGTCCGACGTAGGGCCTGGGCTGCTCCGGCGCGATTTCGACCGGCGGATCCACCCGTTTCAGTTCGGCCTCCAGAGCGCCGACGCGACGCGCCAGGTCGGCCTTGTCGGCCTCGAGCGCAGCGACTTCGCGTCGCAAACGCGCCGTCGCCCACTGCCCCCGGATGACCGCCGGCGACGACACCAGTCCGGCGATCAACGCGCCGAGGCCGATCGCCAGCAGCAAGACTAGCGCCAGCGAGCCGTCAAAGTGCCAGAAGACGAGGCTTACGGTCACCGGCACGTTGTTCTGCAGGGCAAAAACCACCGCGGCGGCGGCGAAGGCGATACCGAGGATCAGCAGGAGTTGCATTTGTTCCTCCGTTGGTAGCCGGGCCGGAAGCTCACGGACCTATCGCATCGCTTGCAATTCGTCCGAACCGCACCTGTGGTCTCCGCAACATTATAGTGAAGGCAAATGGGGAGCATGGATCAGTTATAGTTGCCCCGATGTCATTTCGAGGGAGATCCGCCGTGCGCTTGCTTGCCCGTCCGCTTCTGGCCGCCATGCTGTTCTGTCTGCAGGCCTTCGCCGCAGCGCAGGGGATTCTGCCGCTTTCCGCCGGCCAGTCGGTCTACCTGCCGATCTATTCGCACCTCTACCACGGCGACGTCAACCCGCGCACCGGCAAACCGTCGGAGACGCTGGTATCCACCCACATCAGCATCCGCAATACCGATCCCGGCGCCGGCATGAAGGTCGTCAGCGCGCGCTATTACAACACCGGCGGCAAGTTGCTGCGCGAATTCCTGCCGAAGCAGCAAACCATTCCGCCGCTGGGAACCTATGAGCTCTATGTCCCGCGCTCGGATTCGTCGGGCGGATCGGGAGCCAATTTCATCATCGACTGGGTCGCCGACAAGCCGATCAATCCGCCACTGGTGGAAGCCCTGCACGCCGACATCCGCGAGGCGCGCACCCTGCTTTTCGTCACCACGGGGCGCCCGATCCAGACCCGCTGAGAGGCCGCGACGCTTAGTTGGCGTCCATCAGGAACAGCGCCGACTCGATCTCGAAGCGGCCGTGCGGCGAGGCCATCGCGATCAGAGTGTGACCGGGTTCGACGATGAAATCGGCAGCGGGATTGAAGGTCCAGTCGCCACGCGTGCGCACCGCGAGAAGAATGTAGCTCGAGCCCTTGAGGCCCAGTTCGCCGAAGGCCTTGGGCACGAAACTCTTCGGCACCACCACTTCCTCGATGCGCAGCTTGTGGTCGGCGCGCAGCATTTCGTCGAGAAAGGACACCACGTGCGGCCGGATCATGGCCGAGGCGATGCGCATGCCGCCGGTGAAGTTGGGCGAAACGATGGCGTCGGCGCCGGCCTTCCTCATCTTCTCGACGTTGCGCATGTCGTTGCAGCGGGCGACGACGCGCACGCCCGGCGCCATTTGCTTGGCGGTCAGGGCGATCATCAGGTTGCGGCTGTCATCGCCCGTAACGGCGAAAACGCCATGGGCGGCGGCGATGTTCGCCTCGATCAGGACGTCGTCATCCACCGCGTCGCCATGGATGTAGAGCAGGCCATGCTTCTTCTCCGCCTGCGTTTCCAGTTGTTCGAGCTTCTCGTCGATGGCGATGAAGTGGCGTCCGGTGGCCTCGAGTTCCTGGGCGACATTGCGGCCGACCCGGCCGAACCCGCAAACGATGTAGTGCCCGTGCAGCTTCTTCATGATCTTGTCCATCCGCCGTCTCCGCATCGACTTGTCGAAATCGCTGGCCAGAACGATGGCCGTCACGCTTGAAAAGAAGTAGGTCATCACGGCGATGCCGGAAAACGAGATCGCCATGGTGAAAACCTCGGTCTCCGGCCGGTGCCAGATCTCCACGCCGGCGCCATAACCGATCGTCGCCACCATCAGGAAGGTCATGTAGAGGGCATCGATCCACGTGGTGTCGGCGCCCCCGAGATACTTGTAGCCCGTCGTACCGACAGCCATGACCGCGGCGAAGGCGAGCAGCGCGATGCCGATCGACAGCCGCGCGCGGCGAAAAACCTCCTGGGTGTTGCCGTCGGAAATCATGGGCTCTGGAACAGGACGCCGTCGCGTCGGCACCGACTATTCGGATGGATTGATTCTACCCGCTGTTCCCTGCAGCTACGCCGGCACCGGGAAGTCAGCGCGGAAGCTACTGCACGTCCTCCCCGACCAGCGGCAGGAGCGCCACCCCCGCCGCGCGAAAGGCATGGCCCATCATCACCATGCCGGCATGCGGCGCATTCAGACCGGCCGTGAAGTAGACCAGTTCGAACACGGCATCGCCCTGCTCGGCAACGACCACTGCGGTAAGCACCTGTTTCTCGTCCGAATACACCCGATGGCGCAGGCTGTGCGTGCCGATGCCGCGCGCGTGATGGACGCTGACGCTGACCACACCCTGCTCGCTGCGCAGGGCCTCCATCACCGCGGCGCCACGCCCGGCCGGCATCAGGCAGGTGATGACGCGGAAATCGCCGCGCAGCGGCGGCAGGTGGACGGGCTCAGTCATGGTGGCCGAAACGCGCCGCCACTTCGGGCGGCACATAGGTCGCCATTTTTTCCAGCGGCGCCATGTAGATCATCCCCATGCCCGGCGTATCCAGTTTGGCGGCGACGAAGACGCGCTCGAATATGTGGTCGGCGTGGTCGGACGGCGCAACGATGTAGATCACTTCCTTTTCGGCATTCACCGTGATGCCGAGCACGCCCAGGTGCTTCTGGCGCACGCCGGTACCGCGCGCATAGAAGATCGTCGCCCCCTGCGCGCCGGCCTCGGTTGCCGCATCGACCACGGTATCGGCCACTCCGCGCTGGACGATACAGGTGATCAGCACCGCATCGGTCAGCACTACTATTTCGTCGCGTTGTTTCATGCCTACCCTTCTTCCCGCGCGGCGAGTTCCGCGCTCCTTCGTATCCAGAAACCCACCAGCAGGACGGAAACGACCGGGCCCATGGACGCCATGGCGAGGATGCCGAAACCTTCCGCCGCACCCACCGCCTGCCCGAGCCCGAGGCCGAGTGCCAGTACCAAAGGCACCGTGACCGGGCCGGTGGTGACGCCCGCGCTGTCCCACGCCAGTGCCACGTACTCTTCGTCGGACCAGAGCGTAGCGCCCAGCGCCACGGCATAGCCGCCGAGCAGCAAGGGCAGTATCGGCCAGCCGAAGACGATCTTGGCCACGCCCAGCGCAATGCCCAGCGCCACGCCGACGGCCACGGCCTGGATCAGCAACTGCTTGGGGAAGGCGCCGTCGGTCAGGTTTTCCACCGTGACGCCCATGGCATTCAGCGCCGGCTCGGCCACCGTGGCACCATAGCCCAGCGCGGCGGCAAAGATCAGGGTCAGGCCGATGCCCAGCGGATAAGGGTACAGCGGCGCAGCGCCCGCCGCCGCGCTGAAGGCGGCCGGTACGGTGGCGCCGGCCTGGTTGCCGAGCGGAATCAGGCCAACGCTGAGGCCGAGATTGAACAGCGCCATGCCCAGCACCGCCACCACCACGCCGTAGGCGATGATATTGCGCTGCTTGACCGTTTCGCCGACCAGAAAACGCTGCGCCAGCCAGAGCAGCAGGATCAGCGGTGCAATGGCACGCAGCGCGGCGATCAGTTCGGCGGCAGGCGTCTGCTCCCACCATGGCGCCGTAGCGTCGGCGCCGACTATTGCCGGCAGGGCCGCCGGATCGGGCACCTCGCCGACCAGGCCGATGCCGACCAGGATCACGGCAACAGCCGGAAACAGTGAGGCAAGTGTCACGATGCCGAAACCCGCCAGCGGGTTGTCCTCCTGACCGGCGGCGGCGGCGACGCCAATGCCCAGCGCCAGCACCAGGGGCACCGTCACCGGGCCGGTGGTGATGGCACCGCAGTCCCAGGCAAGTCCGACAATCGGCGCCAGACGGGGATCGAGGCCGGCGTAGGCGGTCAGCGCCAGGCAGGGCAGCAGAGTGGCGATGACCAGCGTCTTCATGCGCCAGGCAAAAAAGTAGCGCAGCATGCCCACCACCACGGCAAGACCGACACCGATCGCCACGGCCAGCACCAGCCGGTCGGGATAGCGCGTCAACAACAGGTGCAGCCAGGGCGCGCGCAGGGGATCGACACCGCCGCCTGCCGCACGCAGGGCGCCGATCGCCGGCTCGGCAAAGGTCGCGATGCCGCCCAGCAGGAAAGCAAATCCCAGAACCACCGCCGGCGTCGCCCGATTGGGCAGATTGAAGCCGATGCTCTCGGAGAACGGCATCAGGCCGTACTTGACGCCGTCCATGAACAGCATCAGGCCGAGCATCACCGCCAGCATGCCGAAAGTGATCAGTTCGCCTTCCTGGACATCGGCCCGCAGTGCGGCGATCTGGAACAGCGCCAGGAACAGCGCCAGCGGCACCACGGCGCGCAACTGCTCGAAGAA
>CAIZKA010000527.1 GCA_903933395.1 uncultured beta proteobacterium
CGGAGTGGTGAGTGATAGTCGAGCGAAGCGAGCTGACTAGAAGCCTCCCCGCGAGGGGGCGAGGCGGGGTTTCGCAGCGCATGCGCTGCGCCGCCGCAGCCGGCTGGCTGTGCAAAGCCCGCCGTGGGCCGCGCAGCGGATGGGTGGGGCGGGCCGTCAATTCGCCTTTGGTGTCGGCCGCTGCGCTTAACGCCGATGATGCCGGCGTTAGCCTTCACCGAAACTTCGTTTTCGCGTGTTTCATCATCGGCGGGTGGCTTTCGCCGCTATCCGCGTTAGGAAGGCTCCGATATGGATGAAATCAACAGCCTGATGCAGGGCTTTGCCGTCGCCATGACACTGCCCAACCTGGGCTTCATGCTGGTCGGCCTGCTGCTGGGCATCCTGATCGGCGTCCTGCCGGGCCTTGGCGGCGCCAACGGCGTGGCCATCCTGCTGCCGCTGACCTTCTCGATGAACCCGACCTCGGCCATCATCATGCTCTCCTGCATCTACTGGGGCGCGCTGTTCGGCGGGGCGATCACCTCCATCCTGTTCAACATCCCGGGCGAGCCCTGGTCGGTGGCCACCACCTTCGACGGCTTTCCCATGGCGCAACAGGGGCGTGCGGCCGAGGCTTTGACGACCGCCTTCACCTCATCCTTCGTCGGCGCCCTGTTCGCGGTGCTGGCCATCACCTTCCTCGCCCCGCTGCTGGCGAAGTTCGCGCTGGAGTTCGGTCCACCCGAGTTCTTCGCGGTGCAGATGCTGACCTTCTGCAGCTTCCTCGGCATGAGCAAGGAGCCGCCGATGAAAACCCTGGCGGCGATGATGCTCGGCTTCGCGCTGGCCGCCGTCGGCATGGATTCGGTGACCGGCCAGTTGCGCATGACCTTCGGCTTTCCAGTGCTGCTCAAGGGCTTCGACTTCCTGATCGCGGTGATCGGCCTGTTCGGCATCGGCGAGATCCTGCTGACCATGGAAGAAGGCCTCGCCTTCAAGGGCAAGTCGGCGAAGATCAATTTCCGCATCGTCTGGCAGACCTGGAAAGAGCTGATCAAGTACTGGCGCACCTTCATCCGTTCGGTGCTGATCGGCTGCTGGATGGGCATCACGCCGGGCGGCGCGACGCCGGCCTCGTTCATGAGCTACGGCATGGCGCGCCGCGCGGCGAAGGACAAGGACTCTTTCGGCAAGGGCAACATCGAGGGCGTGATCGCCCCGGAAACCGCGGCGCACGCCGCCGGCACCAGCGCCCTGCTGCCGATGCTGACGCTCGGTATCCCCGGTTCGCCCACGGCGGCGGTGCTGCTCGGCGGCCTGCTGATCTGGGGCCTGCAGCCGGGGCCGCTGCTCTTCGTCGAGCAGAAGGACTTCGTCTGGGGCCTGATCGCCAGCATGTACCTGGGCAACATCGTCGGCCTCTTCGTGGTGCTGACCACGGTGCCCTGGTGGGCGGCGATCCTGCGCATCCCCTTCCCGGTGATCGCGCCGGTCATCGTCTTCATTTGCGCCGTCGGCGCCTACACGGTGCATAGCTCGATCTTCGACGTGATCATGATGCTGGTGTTCGGCGTCTTCGGCTACTTCTTCAAGAAGCTGCGCTATCCGCTGGCGCCGCTGGTGCTGGCACTGGTGCTGGGCGACATGGCCGAATCTTCCTTCCGCCAGTCGATGCTGATGTCGCAGGGCGAAGTCGGCATTTTCTTCTCCAACTGGCTGGTCGGCAGCCTGATGGCGGTGTCCATCTTCCTTCTGCTGGTGCCGATGTGGGGCGGCCTCAAGAGTATGCTGCGCCAACGCGAAGCCGGCGCGCATCTGGGTCGCTAGGGAGCGCGCGATATGAAAATCGCCATCGTCGGTGCCGGCGCCATTGGCGGCTTCCTTGGAGCCCGCCTTTCGCTGGCGGGAGAAGATGTCACCTGCATCGCGCGCGGGCCCAATCTCGCCGCGATCCGCGCCAATGGACTCAGGCTGATCGAGGAAGACGGCAGCGAGCGCCACGCCGCGAACGTCAAAGGCGCAACGATGAGCGAGGCCGGCGTGCAGGATGCCGTGCTGCTGACGCTCAAGGCGCACCAGGTGAAGGACGTGCTGCCCGACATGCGCGCGCTGTTCGGCCCGGACACCGTGGTGGTGACCATGCAGAACGGCATCCCCTGGTGGTACTTCCACAAGCTGGCTTGTCCCTGGCAGGGGCTGGCCGTGGCCGCGGTCGATCCCGACGGCACGGTCGCCGCCAACATCGAGGTCGAGCGCGTCATCGGCAGCGTGGTCTATCCCGCCTCGGAACTGGTCGCGCCGGGCGTGATCAAGGTCATCGAAGGCAACCGCTTCACGCTGGGCGAACTCGACGGCAGCAAGACCCCGCGCCTCGAACTGCTGGCGCAGACGCTGATCCGCGCCGGCTTCAAGACACCGGTATCGACCGACATCCGCTCTGAAATCTGGCTCAAGCTGTGGGGCAACCTCAGCTTCAATCCGATCAGCGCGCTGACGCACGCCACGCTGGTCGATATCTGCCAGTTCCCGCTGACGCGCGAACTCGCGGCGAACATGATGATCGAGGCGCAGACCGTCGCCGAAAAGCTCGGCGTCAAGTTCAAGGTCTCGCTCGACAAGCGCATCGCCGGCGCCGAAGGAGTAGGCAAACACAAGACCTCGATGCTGCAGGACGTCGAAGCCGGCCGCCCGCTGGAGCTCGAAGCGCTGGTGGGTTCGGTGCGCGAACTGGGCCGCGTCACCGCAACACCGACGCCGACCATCGACGCCGTGTATGCCTGCGCTTCGCTGCTGGCGAAGACCCTGGCCGAGCAGAACGGCAAGCTGGCGGTCGCCGCGCGCTGACGGCAAGAGTCGGCGCTGGTGAGACGGCAAGGACGGGCTCCTTATCGGCCTGACCGGCCGCTGGAGCTAACCGCTAGAGTCAGATTGTTGAGCGTCTGCTCGTCAAAATCCTGAACTCACCCTCTGTGCCC
>CAIZKA010000528.1 GCA_903933395.1 uncultured beta proteobacterium
ATACGCTATTACAGATTCTTTCGGTCTCAGTTTTCGAGAAAACCGAGATTTCATGCGCCTTGCGGCCCGATGCGCCCGCACCAAGAATCGTCATTACCGATAACCAGTTGAGTTTGTTCACAATTTAACCGGACGCTTCTGGCATGGCCTAAGGATTCATCGACCGCGACTCGACGCGGAATCCTTGGGCAGATCCGTGCGGTATCTGCGCAAGGCCTGGAATCCCGTAACGGTCATTGAACTTCATGAGGCAGGGCTCGCACTGTTGTCCGCAAAAAATTCAGGGTCCGTAGTCGGTGATTGATTGTGCCTAATGCGGCGCACCGGCGAAAGCATCGATGCCGGCCCGGACTGGCCGTCATGATGTCTATCACGCCTCGGCATCGCCGATCCGTGCGCTGCAACACATATCCGCAATCAGGTCGCTTCACTTGTCCCGATTCTGACCACCCTTCTGCGGCTCATCCGGCTTGTGCGGTTCGTGCCGCTTCTGCCGTTCCTCCTTCTGGCCCTTGCGTTCTTCGGCTGCCTTCTGACGTTCCTGAGCGCGCTTCTGTCGCTCCGCTTCGCGCTTCTCGCCGGCCTGGTCCGCGCTTTTGGCCTTTGGCGCATCATGCTTGGCCTCATGCGCCTTGGCGTTCGTCTTATCCTGATCCCGGCGCCCGGTCTTCGACGCTTGCCGCTTGGCCACCTTTTCCTGCCAGATCTTGCGCTTTTCCTCACGACGTTGTTCGATCACCTTGTGTACCGCCTCATGCTTTCCCTGAAAGACGGATTCGTGCCGGGTCGGCTTGAAAAAATGCGGAACCTTGGCCAGAAGTTGCGGGCGACTGCCGGCGCGGTAAGAGGCGAATCCGGCGCGATCCGGTTCCACGTCGACCTTGCCCTGTTTGGTCTGCAAGGTCGTGCCGCCGATATTCACCTTGTCGTAGGTACCCGCTTCGGTGTTGTCCTGACCCTGCGGAATGACCAGCGTTTCGTGATCGGTACCGCGCACACCGATGGTGGCCGTTGGCGTGCGTATCTGGTAGGCGCTGGCGTTGTTCTTGCCGATCCAACCGGTCACCGAGCGCACTGCCCCTTTCAGGAGGCCGATTACCGACGTGTCCGTGGCTTCGCCGTTTGCCTGATACTTTGTGAAGCGCATCCGGGTATCGGGACGAACACCGATGAATCCGCTGTCTTCCATGCCGAGATGAACTTCACCATCCTTGCCGGTGACGATGCTCTCGCCTTCGTAGACCTTGTCCCCCTTGGCCACTTTGCGCGGCGTTTTGGCCGTATCGAAGACACGTACATCGCCTTCGATCAATTCGATGGTGCCGACGACGTTGCGCTCGGTCGCCGAGGAGCTGTCTGCTGCCGGCGCATTGGTCTGGGCAAAAACGGGCAGGGCCAGGGCGAACAAATATGGAACAAGCCATTTCATCCGATGTCTCCAAAACCCTGCGGCAAGGGAACCAGTCCAGGATAACGAACACCCGCGGCTTTCAATCTTCAACCCTTCGCCGCGACTCGACGATGCCCATGCTGGGGGCGAACGTGCCCTTCCCGCTGGCCAGGACTTCGCGACGCTGCTCACAGCGCTGCAGCACTTCCCGCTGCTGGATGTCGGTATAGGCCACCCACCAGTCGCGTTCTTCCTGGGTGCGAGAGCACCCAAGGCAAAGCTGCGTCACCGGGTCCATCTGGCAAACCTTGACGCAGGGCGAGCGCACCGCCATCGGCGTGCGAGCGTTGTTCATCGGATTCCTTTACGGCAACGCCGGCTTTGCCGGTCATCTTTCAGCCCTGCGGACATGGGGCGGTGGCGAAACCCGGCGCATATTTCATGCCGAAGCTCCGTGGTCTGATAATCTGCGAAATCTATCCGATTTTGTCTGGAACAGGAAACCCGCATGAAAGCACTTCGCATCCTCGGCATCGTGTCCGGCATCGGCCTCGTCCTTCTTGCGGCTGCCCTCGGCACGCTCTACGCGCTCTTCGACGGCGACAAGATCAAGGCTGAACTGGCCCGCGTCGTCATGGAGCAGAAGCAGCGCAAGCTCGACATCGCCGGCAAGGTCGAACTCTCGGTATGGCCCGACGTCGGCATCAAGCTCGGCCGCCTGACGCTGTCGGAACCCGGCGGCAAGGACGAGTTTCTCGCGCTCGATTCGGCGCGCATGGAGGTAGCGGTGATGCCGCTGCTGTCGAAGCAGGTGAAGGTGCAGCGCATCGAAGTCAACGGCCTCAAGGCGACGCTGGTCAAGCACAAGGACGGCACGCTCAACATCGCCGACCTGACGGGTGGTGCCGCCGAGAAACCTGCTTCCACCAGGTCCGCGGCGCCAAAAGCCGGCGCCGGTGATACGGCAAACGAGCCGGTGCAGATCGACATTGCCGGCATCAAGATCGCCAACGCGCAACTCACCTGGCGTGATGAGAAGAGCAAGGAGACGACAACGCTGTCCAACCTCGATCTCGGCAGCGGCAGGATACAGGCGGACAGCGGCCGGCAGACCCTGGCGGTCGACGCCCTGTCGCTCGCCGCCAAGGGCAAGACCGGCACCGACAGCTTCGAGCTGAAACTCGACGTGCCGCGGCTCAACATTTCGCCGGACAAATCGACCGGCGAAACCCTGAACCTCACGGCGACCCTCGCCGGCAGCGGCCGCAACCTCGTCGCCAAGCTGGTGCTGTCCGGCGTCGAGGGCAGCGCCAAGACAGTGAAAATCGGCAAGATGGTGCTTGATCTCGATGCCAGGGTCGGCGAATCCGTGCTCAAGGCCCACCTCGATTCCCCGGTGGCGGCCGACATCGCGGCGCAGACCGTGGCGCTGGAAAAGCTTGCCGGCAGCATCGACCTGGCCAATCCGCAAATGCCGATGAAGCAGCTCAAGCTGCCTCTGGCGGGCAGCCTGCGCGCCGACCTGGCGAAGCAAAACGCCGCGCTCGACCTGGGAACAAAATTCGATGAATCGAAAATCGCGCTGAAACTCAAGGTGGCGAAGTTCGCGCCGCTGGCACTGGGCTTCGACCTCGACATCGACACGCTCAATATCGACAAATATATGCCACCCAAGAAAGCGGAAGAGAAAGTCGCCGCGGCCCCGGCCGCTGCCGGCAAGACGGCCCCGGAGGGTAAGGAAGGTGCGGCGGGCAAGCTCGACTTTTCGGCACTCAAGGGGCATGACATCAATGGCGCGCTGCGCATCGGCAGCCTGCAAGTCTCGAAACTGAAGCTGGCCAAGCTGGATGCGAAGATCCGGCTCGCCGGCGGACGTCTCGACGTGGCGCCGCTGACAATGAATCTCTACGAAGGCAGCGCCAGCGGCAGCCTGTCGCTGAACGCGGCCGGCAACCAGGTCGGGCTCAAGCAGAACCTGACGGGGATCAGCATCAACCCGCTGATGAAGGATCTCGCCGACAAGGACCTGCTGGAAGGTCGCGGCAACGTCGCGCTCGACGTAACCAGCCAGGGCGACAGCGTGCCGGCGATGAAGAAGGGGCTGGCCGGCACGGCATCGCTCAGCCTCAAGGACGGTGCGATCAAGGGCATCAACCTGGCGCAGAGCATGCGCGACATCAAGGGCAAGCTGGGCGCCCTGCAGGGCAAACCCGAAGGCGCGACGCAGAAGGCCAAGGCCGGCGACAAGACCGACTTCTCCGAACTCACGGCCTCGCTGAAGATCGCCGGCGGCGTCGCGCACAACGAGGACCTGATGATGAAGTCGCCTTTCCTGCGGCTCACGGGCGCCGGCGACATCGACATCGGCGCCGGCCAGATGAACTACCTGGCCAAGGCCACCGCCGTCAGCAGCAGCGCCGGACAGGGCGGCAAGGACGCCGACAAGCTGAAGGGTGTCACCGTGCCGGTGCGCATCACGGGGCCGTTCGATGCACTATCCTACAAGCTCGAACTCGGCGACCTGGCGGCCGACATGGCCAAGGCCAAGCTCGAAGGGAAGCTCGAAGGCCTCACGGGCAAAAACGAAGAGAAGACGAAGAACAAACTCAAGGGATTGTTCGGCAAGTGAGCCGGCGCACGAGCTGATGCGCATCGGCGTGGACCTTGGCGGCAGCAAGATCGAGATCATCGCCCTGGGCGACGACGGCGAAGTTCTGCTGCGTGAGCGCGTGGCAACGCCTCAGGGAGACTACGCGGCGACGCTGGCGGCCGTCGCCGGGCTGGTTGCTGCCGCGGCAAAGAGAGTCGGCGCCGGCGACACGGCGACCCGCATCGGCATCGGCATCCCGGGTGCCGAATCGCGAGTCACGGGCCTGATCAAGAACGCCAATTCGACCTGCCTGATCGGCAAGCCGCTGAAGCGCGACCTCGAAACCGCCCTGCGGCGCGAGGTGCGCATCGCCAACGACGCCAACTGCTTCGCCCTCTCGGAAGCCGTCGATGGCGCCGGCGCGGGAGCGTCCGTCGTGTTCGGCGTGATCCTCGGCACAGGCGTCGGCGGCGGCATCGTGGTCGACGCCAAAGTCCTGACCGGCGCCAATGCCATCGCAGGCGAATGGGGCCATAATCCCATGGCGGGCGAACACCACAAGGATGTCTGCTACTGCGGACGCAAGGGTTGCGTCGAACTTTTCCTTTCGGGCCCCGGCCTCGCCCGCGATCATCGCCGTGTCACCGGCGCCGACTGTTCACCGCAGCTCATTGCCGAGCGTTCAGCCACCGGCGACGCCGACAGCGAAGCCACCCTGCAGCGCTATGAGGCCCGCCTGGCGCGCGCGCTGGCCCAGGTGATCAACATCCTCGATCCCGATGTCATCGTGCTGGGCGGCGGCCTGTCCAACATCGACCGTCTCTACCGGAACGTGCCGCGCCTGTGGGAAGAACATGTCTTCTCCGACCAGGTGGCGACGAAACTGCTCAAGCACAAACACGGCGATTCCTCCGGCGTGCGCGGCGCGGCCTGGCTATGGCACTGATCGCTCCCGTCATCGTCGCCGGCATCTTCACCGGTCGCATCGGCTTCCTGCCGGGTGAGAGCCGCGGCAGCGCGATCGCCAAGGAGCCGCTGGCCGGCCGCTGCATCATCGGCGGCGACGGCATTGCCGGCGACGAGCATGCCGATCCACGCGTCCACGGCGGGCAGGAAAAAGCGGTGCATCTTTTCCCCGTGGAACACTACGAGACTCTGGCGCTGGCCTTTCCCGAAGCCCGCAATCTGACCCCCGGCGGCCTCGGCGAAAACCTGTCCACGCGCGGCATCACGGAGAACGAGGCACATATCGCCGACGTCTTCGCGCTGGGCACGGTACGCCTGCAGATCGCCGAGCCGCGCACGCCGTGCTGGAAGATCGATGCGCGCTGCGGCGTCGAGGGCGTCGCCGCCCATGTCGCCGAACATGGCATCGCCGGCTGGTATTTCCGCGTGCTGGCGCCGGGCGAATGCGCGGCCGGCGATGCGCTGATCCATCTGGAACGGCCGCCGGGCGCGGTCAGCCTGGCGCACTTCCACCAGAGCCAGCGCACGCAGCGCCCCGACCTGGCAGTGCTCGACCGGCTCGCCGACGCACCCGGCCTGTCGCCCGACTGGGTACGCAAGATCCGCAGTCGCATCGAATGGCTGCAAAACAACGGAGGCGCCTCTTGAACCTCTGGCTGCGCATCTTCCTGCCCTTCGCCGCAGGCTATTATTTTTCCTACTTCCTGCGCAACGTCAATGCCGTCATCGCGCCGGAACTGACGCGCGAACTGGGCGTCTCGGCGGCCGACCTGGGCCTTCTGACCAGCGCCTACCTGCTGGCCTTCGGCGCCGTGCAGCTGCCGCTGGGCCTCGCCCTCGACCGCTACGGCGCGCGCCGGGTCGAGGCCACGCTGCTGCTGGTCGCCGCCGCCGGCTGCGCGCTGTTCGCCGTCGGCAACTCGCTGACCGAGCTGGCAGTCGCGCGGGCCCTGATCGGGCTGGGCGTGTCGTCCTGCCTGATGGCTTCCTTCAAGGCCTTCGGCCAGTGGTTCGGCACCGCACGCCAGGCCTCGCTCAATGCCGCCATCATGGCCGCCGGTGGCCTCGGCGCGCTGACAGCATCGACGCCCTTGTCCTGGGCGATTCCGCAATTCGGCTGGCGCGCCGTCTTCGTCGTGCTGGGGATGGCCGGCCTGGCAGTGGCTGTCGCAATCTTCAGCACCCCGGACAAACCGGCCAGCGCCGCACCGGAGTCGCTCTCCAGCCAGATTGCGGGCCTCAAGGAAGTCCTCACCAGCCGCGCCTTCTGGCGTTACGCGCCGCAATCGACGCTGATCATCGGCGGCTTTCTCGCCTTGCAGGGGCTGTGGGCCGTACCCTGGCTGATGAACTTCGCCGGCCTTTCGCGCGAA
>CAIZKA010000529.1 GCA_903933395.1 uncultured beta proteobacterium
CACCGCCGGGTTGCGCGGATCATCCTCGGGAATGCCGGCTTCCACCTTGCCCACCAGGTCGGCGCCGACGTCGGCGCCCTTGGTGAAGATGCCGCCGCCGAGTCGGGCGAAGATCGAGATCAGGGAGGAGCCAAAACCAAGGCCGACCAGCGGATGGATGATGTCTTCCAGTTTGACGGCGGGGCCGCCCATCATCTTCAGCACGGCGTAGTAACCGGCGACACCCAGCAGGCCGAGACCAACCACCAGCATGCCGGTGATGGCGCCACCCTTGAAGGCCACGTTCAGCGCCTCGTTCAGGCCGACGGTTGCCGCCTGCGCCGTGCGCACGTTGGCGCGAACCGAAACGTTCATGCCGATGTAGCCGGCAGCGCCTGACAACACGGCACCAATCACGAATCCAATAGCCGTCTTCGGCCCGAGGAATATCAGAATCAGGACCGCAAGTACCGCACCGACGATGCCGATCGTCGTGTACTGGCGATTGAGGTAGGCTTGTGCCCCTTCCTGAATGGCCGCGGCAATTTCCTTCATGCGGTCATTACCCGCCGGTTGCGCCAGAATCCACTGGCTCATGATCCAGCCGTAGGCGATAGCCGCCACCGCACAGACCAGTGCAAAAATCAGTCCTGCTGCCATAATTCCCCCGTTTGATTAATGAACTAAACAGATCATTTTATCACGATGCGCATCGCTCGCAATAGCCGCCGGAGAGCTTCTATTGTTTGAAATTTAATGATTTTTTGGCATTCCCCGGGCACTGTGCCGGCAAGTCGCGAAATCCGGGAAAAGTCCGAAATAAAGGCCCGTTCCGCCGACGCCAGCCGGCAAATTCCTGATGATCGAATCGAGCGGGCGGATGCCGGCTGAGTAGAATGACCGCTATAGTAGGCGGACGCTTGGCGGTGCGCCCATCAACCGGATCTTTTGACAATAAAGGAGCAGCAAATCATGCCGCAAGGAAAGGTACTCGTCGCCCAAGGCGGCGGACCCACCGCCGTCATCAACCAATCGATGGCCGGCGTGGTGCTTGAAGCCCGCAAGTTCCGCAACGTCGAACTGGTCTATGGCGCCTATCACGGAGTATCGGGCATCATCAACGAGGACTTTCTGGACCTTACCCAGGAGACCAGCCATAACATCGAAATGGTGGCCAACACCCCTTCCTCGGCGCTGGGTTCGACGCGCGACAAGCCAGACCTCAAGTACTGCCACGAGATATTCGAAGTTCTCAAGGCGCACGGCATCGGCTACTTCTTCTACATCGGCGGCAACGATTCGTCCGACACCGTGCGGATCGTCAGCGAAGAAGCCCGGCGTGCCAACTATTCCTTGCGCTGCATCCACATTCCCAAGACCATCGACAACGACCTGGTCGGCAATGACCACACGCCCGGGTTCCCGTCGGCGGCCCGTTTTGTGGCCCAGGCCTTCATGGGAGCGAATCTGGACAACGCCGCCCTGCCGGGCGTCTATCTGGCGGTAGTGATGGGCCGGCACGCCGGATTTCTGACTGCAGCCTCCGCGCTCGGGAAGAAATTCCCGGATGACGGCCCGCACCTGATCTACCTGCCCGAGCGTGTCTTCGAAGTCGATAAATTTCTCAGCGACGTCAAGAGAACCTATGAAAAATACGGCCGCTGCGTGATCGCCGCCTCGGAAGGCATCCATGACAAGCAGGGGACGCCGATCATCACGCAACTGAGCAGCCATGTCGAGCGCGATGCCCATGGCAACATCCAGCTTTCCGGCACCGGCGCGCTGGCCGACCTGCTCTGTGACGAGATCAAGAGCAAGTTGGGCATCAAGCGGGTACGCGGCGACACCTTCGGCTATTTGCAGCGTTCATTCATGGGCTGCGTTTCGGATGTCGACCAGCGCGAGGCGCGCGAGGTCGGCGAGAAAGCCGTGCAGTACGCCATGTGGGGCGATCGCGACGGATCGGTCGCGATCAAGCGCACCGGGTTTTATTCCGTCGATTATCAGTTGGTCCCGCTAGACAGCGTGGCAGGAAAAACGCGGGTCATGGAAGACGAGTTCATCGCCGCCAACGGCACCGACGTCACCGACTCCTTCCGGCTATATCTGCGTCCCTTGCTTGGGTCAGGCATGCCGGACGCCTATCGCTTGCGACTCAACAAGGTGGACAAGATCCTGAAATCCGGGAAATAGTCCACCTGGGACCACGCGACAGCAGGCGAGCCTGACGGCCGGGAATCAATCGCCGAAGCTGATTCCCAGGTCCCGCCCGGTCTGGACGGTATCGCTATCCAGGGGAACCCCCTTCATGCGCCCGGCCACTTCCGAGAGCGCGACGTAATTCACGTTGGGGAATCCAAGAGCCACCATGATCCCGGATTGCCCCTCGTCGAGGGCTCTGACTGCCGCGGTGCCAAAGCGCATGGCGGCCAAGCGGTCAAAAGACGTCGGACTACCGCCGCGCAACAGGTGGCCCAGCACGACCACCCGGACGTCCTTTCCGGTCCGTTCTTCGAGTACCTTTGCAATGCGTTCGCCAACACCGCCGAGGCGCTCGGCATGGCCTATCTCGGCGGGCGCCAGAATCTCGCGGTGCCCATGGATGGGCTCGGCGCCCTCGGCGACCAGAACCAGAGAATACATTCTGCCCTCGCTATCCCGGGCGCGGATCTTGGCAGCCACCTTGTCCACATCGAAGGGAATTTCCGGAATCAGGATGGCATGAGCGCTACCTGCGATGCCGGCGTGCAGCGCAATCCAGCCCGCATAGCGCCCCATGACCTCGACCACCATCACCCGTTGATGACTTTCGGCGGTGCTATGAAGACGATCCAGGCACTCGGTGGCAAAGCCGACGGCCGTATCGAAACCGAAGGTGGTGAAGGTCTTGTCCAGGTCGTTGTCGATGGTCTTGGGCACACCCACCACCCGTAACCCCTTCTGGTGCAGGGCGTTGGCGATGGTGAGCGAACCGTCGCCGCCGATGGAAACCAGTGCATCGATTTCCTTTCTGGCGAAGAATTCGAGAATATCCCCCGAAAGATCCATGTCCTTGGTTGTGCCGTCGGGCATTTTCATGGGGAAATGCAAGGGGTTACCCTTGTTGGTGGTTCCCAGGATGGTGCCGCCCAGATGCCCGATACCGCGTACTTTTTCCCGCGTGAGGCGGAACACGCCGCCATCAGGATAGCGTTCGGGGAAAAGTATGCCGTTGAAGCCCTCGTGAATGCCGTAACACTCCCAACCGCGATTGGCGGCGGCGATCGCCACCGCGCGGATGACGGCATTGAGACCCGGGGCGTCACCGCCGCCGGTACAGACGGCTATACGTCGAATGTGACTGGACATGATGACTCCTTATCCGGCCCCGAGGCCTTTCGCCTCGTCAATTCAGTGCGGCAAACACGGCGCTCTTGATGGCGTCGAGCGAACCGATCCCGGAAACTTTGCGATGCTTCGGTGCGCCCTTGGCGCCCGTGTCGGACCACTTCGAGTAATACTCGATGAGCGGTTGCGTCTGGCTGTGATACACCGACAGGCGCTTCCTGACCGTCTCCTCCTTGTCGTCGTCGCGCTGGATCAGCGCCTCGCCGGTGACGTCGTCCTTGCCTTCGATCTTCGGCGGATTGAACACGACGTGATAGGTGCGTCCGGAGCCCGGATGAACCCGTCGACCGCTCATGCGCCGGATGATTTCCTCGTCGCTTACGTCGATCTCAAGCACATAATCGAGTTCGATGCCCTGCGCGCGCAGGGACTCGGCTTGTGGAAGGGTGCGCGGAAATCCGTCAAACAGAAAACCCTTGGCGCAATCAGGCTGCTTCAAGCGCTCGGCGATAAGGCCGAGAATGATGTCGTCAGGCACCAGGCCACCTGCGTCCATGACTTTTTTTGCCGCCAGACCCATAGCCGTACCGGCCTTGACAGCCGTGCGCAACATGTCGCCCGTCGAAATCTGCGGAATCCCGAATTTCTCCGTAATGAATGCCGCTTGCGTGCCTTTGCCTGCACCCGGTCCTCCCAACAGAATCACTTTCATTTCCACCCCTTTAAAGAAAGTCCATCTGACTCATTTTCAATAATTCCTTAAAACAAAACCTACTCTTAAACCTTTCCAAGGTCAAACAACCGGCGTACGCGTTCCAAGTCTTCCGGCGTATCGACTCCCGGGGCCGGCGCGTGATCGACGCTTACCACCTGAATCGGATAGCCGTGCCACAACGCGCGCAACTGCTCCAGCGACTCGCAGCGCTCCAGGGGCGCGACCGCAAGCTGGCCGAAGCGATGCAGAAAACTCACGCGATAGGCATACAAGCCGATGTGGCGCCGGGCCGGGAGATCCGCCGGAAGCACATCGCGCCTGTCAGCAAACTGATCACGATCCCAGGGTATGGGCGCACGACTGAAGTAAAGGGCACGACCGCGCGAGTCGCACACCACCTTGACCACATTGGTGTTGAAGAAATCTTCGGCCGTGGTCAGCGGGTGCGCCGCCGTTGCCATCGCTGCATCCGGATCGCCGCGCAAGGCGCCGGCCACGGCGTCGATCAGGGATGGTTCAAGCAGCGGCTCATCACCCTGAACATTGACAACGATGTCGCCATCGTCCCAATTCAGGAGGTCGGCCACCTCGGCGATCCGGTCTGTCCCGCTGAGGTGGTCCGCACGTGTCATCACCGCCTCGAAGCCATGCCGCCGAACCGCAGCCATGATCCGCTCGTCATCGACGGCCACCCAGACACCATCACTCTTCGCGCGCCGTGCCGCGGCCGCCACACGCACGATCATCGGCTGGCCGGCGATATCGGCAAGGGGCTTTCCCGGCAGGCGTGTCGAGGCATAGCGTGCGGGAATGACGATGCGAACAGCCATCAGGCTTCTTCTGTCCCCATTTGCCGCGCCTCGTCCTCGAGCATCACGGGAATATCGTCCTTGACCGGATAAGCAAGCTTGCATCCCTTGCACACCAGTTCGGCGGCAGCCTTTCGATTTTCCAGCGGTCCCTTGCAGACAGGGCAAACAAGTATTTCAAGCAAGCGGGCGTCCATTGAGCTTCTCCAGAACAAATGCGGCAAGGTCGGGCGTCACCTCGGCCGTCACGGGCAAAACCCAGACCGGCAGAGTCAAACTAAGCCGGGCCAATTTTACGGCATCCTTTTCCGTCGTCAGGACGGCATCCCCGGCAAAAACCATGTCCTCTTCGCAAAAGTCGTGATGGTCGCCGAAGGGGTGCTCGGAAAACGCCAGCCCCATGCCAGTCAGATGATCGAAAAAACGCTGCGGCGCACCGATGCCGGCCACGGCGTGCAATCTCTTGCCGGCCAGGTCGGCTGTGCTGCATGTCGTCAAGGGATCATCAAGGCGGTGGAACCTGTCGCCCAGAAGGCGCATTGAAAATGTCGGCGCCACAAGAGTCGGCGTCGGCGGCACGGGGGTTCCGTTGAAAACCAGCGCATCCACCCGGGCCAGACGCGAGACCGGTTCGCGCAGCGGTCCTGCGGGCAAGGCCCAGCCGTTCATCACGCCCCGTTCATCGAAGAGTGCAATCTCGACATCCCGCTCAAGGCGATAGTGCTGCAGACCGTCATCGGCAATGATCAGGTCGCATTCCGGATACCTTGCGAGCAGATTCCGCGCCGCCGCCACCCTGTCGCGGCCGACAAATACCGGGCAGGCACCGTGCCGGGCGAGCAGCAAAGGTTCGTCACCCGCCACGCTGGGGTCGCTGCCGGCGCTGACCTCAAGGACGTCCCCGCTGTCGCCGCGGTAGCCGCGACTGACAATGCCCGGATGTCGCCCGCGCGCGCGCAGGGCCCGCGCGAGATGAATCACCAGCGGGGTCTTGCCGGTGCCTCCGACCGTGATATTGCCGACAACCACCACCGGTACCGGCATCCGCTCACGGCGCAAGGTCCCGATGCGGTACAAACCCCGCCGTAAGGCGACGAGGCCTTTGAAAATCAGCGAAAAGGGAAACAGCAGACAGGCTGGCGGGCCGCGCCGCCGCCAGACGGCGGCAAGTCCGCCGGTCTCAGCGCTGCGCCTGCTGGGTGGCAAAGGATATGTGCGACAACCCGGCCTGCTGGGCCGCCTGCATGACATCGATGACGCTCTGGTGCGCGGCCTTGGCGTCGGCGTTGATGATGACGACCGGCTCCTTGCCACTGCCGGTCAAACGCCGCATTGCATTGGCGATGGACAGAATGTCGCGTCCACCGATTGCCGCCTTGTTCACCATGATGTCGCCGGAAGCAGTAACCACCACGTTGATTTCGTTGGGCTGATCCTTGTTCTGCGGCGCGTCTGCGGTGGGGAGATTGATCTCCAGCCCGGAAAACTTGGAATACGTAGTGGTGATCATGAGGAAGATCAGGATCACCAGGAGCACATCGATCATCGGGATCAGATTGATCTCGAGTTCTTCGCGATGCCGTCCGCGCTGAAAGTTCATCGTTCCGCCCTTACCTGCGTTCGCCGTGCAGAACTTCGACCAGTTTCACCGCTTCCTGCTCCATCTCCACCAGAAAGCCGTCGACCTGCCCCCGGAAGTGCCTGTAGAAAATCATGGCCGGAATGGCAATGATCAAGCCGAAGCCGGTGTTGTAGAGCGCCACCGAGATGCCATGCGCCAGTGCCTGCGGATTGTTGCCGGCGGCAGTCGAGGAGCCGAAAATTTCGATCATGCCCACCACGGTGCCAAACAGGCCCATCAGCGGTGCAACCGTGGCAATGGTGCCCAGTGTCGTAAGGAAGCGCTCCAGGTCATGAGCCACCCCGCGCCCGGCTTCTTCGATCGACTCCTTCATGATTTCGCGCGAGCTCTTGGCATTGCGCATGCCGGCAGCCAGTACCCGTCCCAGCGGCGAATGAGCTTCCAGACGCGCCAGTTGCGCATCGGAGATTCCGCTCTGCCGGTAGTCGGCGACTGCGCTTTGCAGCAGGCCGGGGGGGACGATCTTGGTACGGCGCAGTGCCGCGGCGCGTTCGATGATGAGTGCGACCGCGATGACGGAAGCGAGCAGCAACGGCCAGATGGGCCAGCCAGCAGCCTGGATGATGGAAAACACGTGGACAACTCCGGTAAGCAGGAAAGCGCGCACTTTAGCCCGAGTGGGACGATTCGGCAATACAAAAGGATGTCTCCCTGAGTTCCGAATCCGAGGCAAAACCAGTTTTCCCGATGCCCGTGGCCGTTGCAGCTTGTATGCCCGTCTATCGGCGCCGGGGCAACGGGAGTCGACGCTGGCAGTTTTATCCACAAAATCTGTGGATAAAATTGTGGGTGATCGTGTGCCAAGCAAGCTGAACCGGCCGTCCTCAGGGGCTTTCCATTCTTTGAACAATTTTCAGGCATAAAAATAGGCGATTAATCAAAGCGCTATTCGGTTGGGCTGCACGGCCCCGGCTTGTCCCGCTTCACCGGCGGGGCCGTTCGGTAAATGTGGATGCTGTAGAATTTTCCTACTTGCTCATCCTTGCCCGGACCCACCGAGTCCATGTTCGATCCTCCCCCTGTCATCAGCATCAGCGAACTCAACCGGCGCGCACGTGCGAGCCTCGAAAGTGAGTTTCCGCTGCTCTGGGTAGCGGGCGAAATATCCAACCTGACCCGGGCCGCGTCGGGCCACGTCTACTTTTCGCTGAAAGACGAAGCGGCCCAGGCGCGCTGTGTGATGTTCCGCTCGCGCGCGGCATCAATTCCCTGGCGACTGGAAAACGGACAGCAGGTCGAGGCGCGTGCCCTGGTCTCGCTCTATGAGCCGCGCGGCGATTTCCAGCTCAACATCGAGGCACTTCGCCGCGCGGGATTGGGACGTCTGTTCGAAGCCTTCGCCAGATTGAAGGCGCGACTGGAGGCCGAAGGTCTGTTTGCTGCTGAGCGCAAACGCCGGCTACCGCGCTTTCCGAGCCGCATCGGGATCATCAGTTCGCCTGGTGCCGCCGCCCTGCGCGACGTGCTGGTGACGCTGAAGCGCCGAGCCCCGCATCTCCCGATAATCCTTTACCCGTCGCTGGTGCAGGGCGACAGCGCCGCCGCCGATATTGCCAGGACGATCACCGTGGCAGGCCGGCGCGATGAGTGCAGCGTGCTTCTGGTCGTGCGGGGTGGCGGCAGCATTGAAGACCTCTGGGCGTTCAACGAGGAGGTTGTTGCACGGGCTATTGCCGCCAGCCCGCTGCCAATCATCAGTGGCGTCGGCCACGAGACTGATACGACCATCACCGACTATGTCGCCGACTTGCGCGCCGCAACGCCGACTGCCGCCGCCGAACTGGCCACGCAAGGATGGTACTCGGCAACCGGCGAAATTGCCGATCTTGAGACCGCACTGACCCGGGCCGCGGCATATCGTCTCGCCCGCGAGCAGCAGGGACTGGATCATCTTTCGCTGCGCCTTGTCCATCCCGCGACACGCCTGACCCGTGCGCGCGACCGGCTTGCACTGCTCGTAACGCAACTGGATGCGTCCATGGCGCACGGCTTGCGTCGCCATCGAGACCGACTGAACCGCGCGG
>CAIZKA010000530.1 GCA_903933395.1 uncultured beta proteobacterium
TGGCCGGTCCAGCCATTCATCGAGAAAACCAGTCGCCTTTTCCGGACTCAGCGGATTTTCGAATATTCGCTGGTTCGTGCATATCCGCAAGAAGGCCATCAGCGACACCCAAGGCAAACCAACCGCACCGGCTCCGGACAGGGCCTCCTCCCACCAGACCCTGGCCTGCTTATGTTGCGGCAAATCCTTGTTGACGGCATAAATCAGCAGATTCGCATCCACCAGAATCACTTGCGCTGCTCCAGCTTTGCTCTGATCGCCGCGTCTTCCAGTTGTTCGGCCAGTCGCAGCGCCTTGTCGAGGTCAACACCATGTTTTGGCACGCCCATAGCGGCCGGAGTCAAACGGTAGGCGCGGCGCGGCGCGGCGTTCCGCTTGAGCAAACCGGCGCGCAAGGTTTCGTTCACGACATTCTTGAATGGCTGACCGGTTTCAACAGCGAGTTTTTTCAGCTCCTTCGCCAGCGGATCGTCCAGGGTCAGGGTCGTGCGCATATTGTCACCTTGATCAAAGCATCAAAACATCAATATGATACACGCCCGGCAGGAGGCCGTCATCACCCCGTCTGCATTACCTGCCGTAGTTGTCTTCAAAGCGAACGATGTCGTCCTCGCCGAGGTAGCTTCCCGACTGGACTTCGATGATCTCGAGCGGGATCTGCCCGGGGTTTTCCAGCCGGTGCTTGACGCCCAGCGGTATGTAGGTCGACTCGTTCTCTCCGAGCAGGATAATTTCGTCGCCGCGGGTCACCTTGGCGGTGCCGCACACCACCACCCAGTGCTCGGCGCGGTGGTGGTGCATCTGTAGCGAAAGCGTGGCGCCTGGGCGCACCACGATGCGCTTGACCTGAAAGCGCTCGCCATTGTCCACACTGTCGTACCAGCCCCAGGGTCGATGCACCTTGCGATGCAGCTCGGCTTCGCTGCGTCCGGCCGCCTTGAGCCGGCCGACGATGGTCTTGACCTCCTGGGTGCGGGCCTTGGGTGCAATCAGCACCGCGTCCGCAGTTTCGACGACCACCATGTCCTCGCAGCCGATGCAGGCGACGAGGCCATGTTCGGCGATGACCAGGTTGCCGTGCGAATCCTCCAGCCAGACATCGCCCTTCACGGCGTTGTCGTCGGCATCGCGGGCAATCGCCAGCCACAGTGCATCCCATGCCCCGACGTCAGACCAGCCGACATCGAGCGGCACGACGCGAGCCGGAATGCCGAGTTCCGCAGTAGCGGGAAGCTTTTCCATCACCGCATAGTCGATGGAATCCGCCGGCGATGCAGCGAAGGCCGCGGCGTCGAGGCGGACAAAATCGCCGTCGTCTTTGGCCCCCGCAACCGCCCGGGTGCAGGCAGCAAGAATCTCCGGCGCAAAATGGCCGATGGCCTTGAGCCAGACGGAAGCGCACAACATGAAGATGCCGCTGTTCCAGAAGTGCCGGCCGCCGGCCACATAGGTCTGCGCTGTCGCCGCATCCGGCTTCTCGCGGAAAGCCAGCAGGTCGATGGGCGCACCGCGCGCCGTGTCGCTGGCGCCGACTCTTGTCTCGATATACCCGTAGCCGGTTTCGGGACGATCGGGCAGGATGCCGAAAGTCACCACGGCGCCGGCCTCTGCCTCGGGCAAGCCGCGCAGCACCGCGGCGCGGAACGCTCCGGCATCGCGCACATGGTGATCGGCCGGCGTGGTCAGCAGCACCGGATCGGCGCCGTTGCGGATGGCGTAGAGCGCAGCGGCCGTCAGTGCGGGAGCCGTATTGCGACCGGCCGGCTCGAGCAGCAGGCTCCATTTGGGCAAGCCCAGCTGGCGCAGTTGCTCGGCGGTGATGAAGCGGTACTCCTGGTTGCTGACGACGATAGGCGCACCCAGCGGCAGGCCCTCCAGACGCTGCAGGGTGTTCTGCAGCAAACTCTCGTCGCCCAGCAGGGGCTGCAATTGCTTCGGATGCTTCTCGCGCGACACGGGCCACAGGCGCGTGCCCGAACCGCCGCTGAGGACCACAGGGATTATTTGCGAATCAGACATTCGTAGCTCCGGTACCAGTCGACAAAGCGGCGCACGCCTTCGACCACGGGCGTCGCGGGCGAGAGCCCGGCCGCACCGGTGACCAGAACTTTCAGGGGCCGCTGTTTCGAAAAGTCAGTATTTTCGCATACTTGGCGAAGCCGGCCGCAGCCAGCTCAGGACGGAATACTCATGCTGTACCGGCCATGCATCAAAAAGCAGGATCCGGGTTGTCCCATCCATTCACCAATGCCGGATAATTGCGCGACTCATGCGCATCCTTCTCGTCAAGACCTCGTCGCTGGGCGATGTCATCCACAACCTGCCCGTCGTGACCGACTTGCGCGCACATTTCCCCGATGCGGCAATCGACTGGGTGGTGGAAGAGGGTTTCGCCGACATTCCCCGCCTGCATCCCGGCGTGCGGCGCGTGATTCCGGTGGCGCTGCGGCGCTGGCGCAAATCCTTGCTCGCGCCCGCTACATGGCGGGAAATCAACGCCCTTCGCGCCACGCTGAAAGAACAGACCTACGACCTGATGATCGACACGCAAGGCCTGCTGAAGAGCGCGCTGATCGCACGCATGGCGCGCGGCAGGCACTGCGGCTACACGGCGGAGGCAGCGCGCGAGCCGCTCGCGGCGCGCTTTTACGATGCGAACTTCGACGTCCCCAAGGAACTCCACGCCGTGCTGCGTAACCGCCAACTGGCGGCGCTGGCCGCCGGCTATGTGGTCTCGCCGGCCCTGGACTATGGCATCGCCGTACCTTCAGCGCCGACTATCACTGAACCAAGCGCAGTGCTGCTCACCGCCACTTCGCGCGACGACAAGCTGTGGCCGGAAGAACACTGGATCAAGCTCGGCCGCGCCCTGCACGAACGCGGATTGGCCTGCCTGCTGCCGGCAGGCAGTACGCCCGAGCGCGAGCGTGCCGCACGAATCGCGCGGGCCATCCCCGGCGCCACTGTATTGCCGTCCATGGGCCTGGCGGACCTCGCCGTACAACTTGCCGCCGCGCGCATCGTAATCGGCGTCGATACCGGCCTGGTGCATCTCGCCGCAGCGCTGGGGCGCCCTGCGCTGGCGCTGTTTTCCGCCTCCGATCCGGCGCTGACCGGCGTTCTCGCCGGCACGCCGGCCATCAACCTCGGTTCGCGCGGCCAACCACCCAGTGTCGATGATGTCCTCACGGCGGCGATGCCGCTGCTCTGATGGCACGCTTTCTCTATTCCCTCGCCACGTTTGCGCTGCTGCCCTGGGCGGCCCTGCACCTGCTGTGGCGCGCGCGCCGGCAGCCGGAGTATCTGCGGCACTGGGCGGAGCGTTTCGGATTTTTTCCCGCAGCGGATAAGCTGGACCCTGCCCGCCCGACGATCTGGCTGCATGCGGTATCGGTGGGCGAGACGCGCGCCGCACAGCCGCTGGTGGCGGCCTTGCGCGAGCGTTATCCCGCACACCGCATCCTGTTCACCCACATGACGCCCACCGGGCGCGCCACATCGGAGGCGCTGTTCGGCGGCAGCGTCGAGCGCATCTACCTGCCCTACGACACGCCCTGGGCGATGCGCGGCTTTCTGCGCCATTACCGGCCGGAGTTCGGCCTGATCATGGAAACGGAGTTGTGGCCGAACCTGATCGCGGCCTGCCGCAAAGCGCAGGTACCGCTGTCGCTGGTCAACGCCCGCCTCTCGGAGCGCTCGGCGCAAGGCTATGCGGCCTTCCCCGCGCTGGTGCGTGAAGCGCTGCAGGGCCTGGCGGCCATCGGCGCGCAGTCGGCTACCGATGCGGCACGCCTGACAGCCCTTGGCGCACGGAGCGTCACCGTGACCGGCAACATCAAGTTCGACATCGAGGCGCCGGCCGCGCAACTCGAACTCGGCCGCGAACTGCGCACACGCTGCGGCGAGCGGCCCGTGTGGCTGGCGGCGAGCACGCGCGAAGGCGAAGAGGCGCTGATCCTGCCGGCATGGAAGGACGCCCTGCAAAGAGTCGGCGCTGATGCTACGGCGCTGCTGCTCATGGTGCCGCGCCATCCCCAGCGCTTCGACGAAGTGGCGCGACTCGTGACCGGGCAGAGCCTTGCGCTGCAGCGGCGCAGCGAAAATGCCGCGGTCGAGGCAACGACCGCGGTGCTGCTCGGCGACAGCATGGGTGAAATGTTCGCCTTCTATGCGGCGGCCGATGTCGCCTTCATCGGCGGCAGCCTGCTCGATTTCGGCAGCCAGAACCTGATCGAAGCGGCGGCCTGCGGCACGCCGATCCTGATCGGCCCGTCAACACGGAATTTTGCCGAGGCAGCGCGCGAAGCCGTTGCCTGCGGTGCGGCACTGGCCATCCGCGATGCCGATGACCTGGTGGCCCGGATCACTGCCCTGCTATCGGATGCAGAACGCCGGCAGCGTATGGGCGAAGCCGGGCACGCTTTCGCCGGACGCCATCGCGGTGCGACGGCGCGCACTATGGAATTGATCAGTCAAGCAGTGCGTTGATCGCCGTGACATCCTCTTCACTCAGGCTGCCGGCAGCCGCCTTGAGCCTGAGCAGCGAGATCAGCGTGTCCATCCGGGCCTTTACCAGCTTCTGGCGGGTGTCATAGAGCTGGCTTTGGGCGTTGAGCACGTCGATGTTGATACGCACGCCGACTTCATAGCCGAGCTTGTTCGAATCCACCGATGACTGCGATGAAACCAGGGCCGCTTCAAAAGCCCTGACCTGCGCCATGCCGGAGGTAACACCCAGATAGCCTTGGCGCGCGTTCAGCGCCGCCGTGCGACGGGCGTTTTCCAGATCGGCGGCGGCCTTTTCCTTCAGGGCGACGGCTTCGCGCGTCCGGGACGATGTGGCGCCGCCGGAGAAGATGGGGATCGACAGTTGCAGGCCGATGGTATTCGTATTGGTGTCACTGCCGACATTCAGGCCGATTCCAGCGCTGGTTGCTGTAGTTTCGCTGATCGAGCTGCGGCCCCGCGTCGCCACCAGATCCACGGTCGGGTAATGGCCGGCGCGCTGCCTTTCTATTTCACGCTCGGCGATCTCGTACTGGGCCTGGGAGATTTGAACCACGTTGCTGCCCGTTTCGGCCATCTCCGCCCATTTTTCGATGTCCGCCGGCTGCGGGGTATCAAGGCGCACCCCGGACTTGACGGGTTTCAGGCCCTCCGGCTCCTTGCCGATCACCGTGCGCAATACCTGGCGTTTGACGTTCAGGTCGTTCTGGGCGGCGATTTCCTGGGCGATGGCGAGGTCATAACGCGACTGGGCTTCCTGGCTGTCGGTGATCGTGGCAGTGCCGACTTCGAAGTTGCGCTTGGCCGATTCGAGCTGTTCGGCAATCGCCACCTTCTGCGCCTGCGTCGTCGCCAGCACATCCTGCGCCACCAGCACATCGAAGTAGGCGACCACCGTGCGGATGATCAGGTCCTGCTTGGCGAGGCTGAACTGCGCTTCGGCCTGCACCACGGCAAGTTCCGACTGGTTGTAGGCGACCCAGTTCTGCCAGCGGAACACCGGTTGGGTCAGGGATACCGTCCAGCCGTTGGTGTTGTACTGGGACTCGCGCGAGGCGAAACGCGGATCGCGCAGCTTCGTATCCGACTCGGTCCACACGGTGCTTCCCGTGAGGCCGACATTCGGCAGCAAACCCGCGCGGCCCTGGGGCAGCTTTTCGCGACCGGCGTCAAGCGCCGCCCGCGCCGCGGCATATTGCGCGTCATAGGCCACGGCGTCGCGATACACGGCCATCAAGTCGGCGCCATGGGCAAGCGGTACAAAGGTGGCGGCAAGCCCGACGGACAGGCAGCCCGCAGACATCAGGGAAATCATCTTCTTCATTTTCATCGCGAACTCCGCGTTACGTCCCGGTTTCATTTCAATACGTCGGCATGGCCGGATCGACATCCCGCGCCCAGGCGGCCACGCCGCCCTGCAGGTTGATGATGCGGGTAAAGCCCATCTGTTCCAGAAACATCCCGGCCTGAAAACTGCGCGCGCCGTGATGGCAAACCATGACTATTTCCTCATCGCGCTTCAGCTCATGATAGCGGGCGGGAATGCCGCGCATGGGCATGGACAGCGAACCGGCGATGCGGCAGGTCTCGAACTCCCACGGCTCGCGCACATCGAGCAGCAGCGGCTTGGTCCGCCCGGCATCGGCGAGCCAGTCCCTGAGCTGGGGGGCGGAGAGCTGGCGCATCCGCTCAGAACACGAAAGCTGGCGCCGGCTCGGCTTCGCGCAGGGGCGCGACCACGGTTTCGAACACCGCCCGGCGCGTGAAGCCCTCGCCCGCCCGGGTATACAACACCGCTTCCATGGCCGGCGCGGCACCTTCGATGGCGAACAGGCGCCCCCCCGGCTTGAGCTGGTCGAGCAAAACCTGCGGCACCCTGGCGACGGCGCCCGACACCATGACGGCATCGAACGGCGCGTGGGCCGGCAGGCCGGCGAGACCGTTGCCGACCTCCACCGAAACGTTGGTCACA
>CAIZKA010000531.1 GCA_903933395.1 uncultured beta proteobacterium
ACCATGATCGATGCCGGCATCGTGTTTGCGTCGGATTCGCGCACCAACGCCGGGGTGGACAACATCTCCACCTTCCGCAAGATGAGGACCTTCGAACGCTCCGGCGACCGTGCGCTGGTCCTGGTGAACTCCGGCAACCTGGCCATCACCCAGGCCACCATCAATCATCTCGAACAGGCGATCCGGCACGGCACCGAGCCCAACCTGATGAGCGTGTTTTCGATGTACGACGTCGCCGAACTGATCGGCACGGCGCTACGCGAGGTGCGCCACCGCGACGGGCCCTATCTGATGGAAAACAACGTCGATGGCGGCGCCAACTTCCTCATCGGCGGCCAGATCGCCGGCGAGCACCAGCGCCTGTTCCTGGTCTATGCGGAGGGAAATTTCATCGAGGCCACGCCGGAGACGCCCTACTTCCAGATCGGCGAGACCAAGTACGGCAAACCCATCATCGACCGCGTGATCAGTGCCGAAACCAGCATGGACGATGCCATCAAGTGCGTACTGGTGTCCTTCGATTCCACCATGCGCTCCAACCTGTCGGTCGGCATGCCGATCGACCTCGCCTGCTACAACCGCGAGTCGCTGCACCTGGGGCACCTCCGCCGCTTCGACGAGCACGACCCCTACATGCTGAGCCTGCGCCAGAGCTGGGGCGAGGGCGTGCGCCGCGCCTTTGCCCAACTGCCGAATATCGAATGGTAGCCGGCGCGATTATTCGCACCATTCCCTTTTTCCAATTCCCACCTGAGTCACCATGAAGCACAACTCGTCTTTCCGGCGAACGCCGGAATCCGGAAACCATGACCGGAAACTTCCCTGGATTCCGGCCTTCGCCGGAATGACGGATGGGAAATGTCCGACCCTGACTCCCCGAATCGCCATCAAGGCTTGTGGGCGATCCGGCAATGCTTGCACACAGAACGGCCCCCGATGACCATCCGCGTTGCGCTCAACCACCAGACCCGCTACAGCTTTGACCGTGCCGTCACGCTGTTCCCCCACGAGGTACGCCTGCGCCCGGCGGCCCATGCCCGGACGCCCATCCTGAGCTACTCGCTGAAGATCGAGCCCGCCGGGCACTTCCTCAACTGGCAGCAGGACCCCTTCGGCAACTGGGTGGCGCGCCTGGTCTTCCCCGAGAAGGCCGAATCGCTTTCGATCACGGTCGACCTCGTCGCCGACATGACGGTGATCAACCCCTTCGATTTCTTCATGGACGAGTTCGCCGAGAACTTTCCCTTCGAGTATCCGGAAGGCCTGAAGCGCGAACTCGGCCCCTACCTCGAAGCCGATCCGGCCGGTCCGCTGCTCGCCGACTGGCTCAAGCGCACGCGCAAGGAGCTATTGGCGAAGAAGATGCGCACCATCGACATGCTGGTCGGCACCAACCAGCGCGTGCAGGGTGACGTCGGCTACATCGTGCGCCTCGAAGCCGGGGTGCAGACGCCGGAAGAAACCCTGGAACTCAAGCGCGGCTCCTGCCGCGATTCGGCCTGGCTGCTGGTGCAGGCGCTGCGCCACCTGGGCCTCGCGGCGCGCTTCGCCTCGGGCTACATGATCCAGCTCAAAGCCGACGTCAAGGCGCTCGACGGCCCGTCGGGCACCAGCTACGACTTCACCGACCTGCATGCCTGGACCGAAGTCTACATTCCCGGCGCCGGCTGGATCGGGCTGGACCCGACTTCGGGCCTGCTGGCCGGCGAAGGCCACATCCCGCTGGCCTGCACCGCGATGCCCTCGTCCGCCGCGCCGGTGATCGGCGGCACGGAGAAATGCGAGGCGCATTTCGATTTCGCCATGCATGTCACGCGCATCCACGAAGACCCACGCGTGACGCAGCCCTACACCGAGGCGCAATGGCAGGCCGTGCTCGATCTGGGCCACCAAGTCGATGCCGAACTGCTGAAACACGACGTGCGCCTGACCATGGGCGGCGAGCCGACCTTCGTCTCGATCGACGACATGGACGGCGCGGAGTGGAACTACACCGCGCTTTCGGACAAGAAACGCGAACTCGCCGGTGACCTGCTCACCCGCCTGCAGGGCCATTTTGCGCCGGGCGCCATGCTGCATTTCGGCCAGGGCAAGTGGTATCCCGGCGAGCCGCTGCCGCGCTGGGCGCTGGGCTGCTACTGGCGCACCGACGGCAAGCCGCTGTGGCAGGACGCCAAACTGCTGGTCACCAGCGATGGCGCCGGCACGCGCAAGGCCGCTGACGCGCTGCACTTCATCCGCCGCCTGACGCGTGAACTCGGGCTCGATCCCGGCTGGGTGATCCCGGCCTACGAGGACGTGACGCGCATCATCGACGAGGAACAGCGCTGGCCGGAAAATTTCGATCCGCTCAAGGCCGACCTGAAGAAGCCCGACGAACGACTGCGCGTGGCGAAACTGCTGGAACGCGGGCTCGGCGAAGCCGCCGGCTACGTGCTGCCGCTCAAGGCCCTCCCGCCTGTTCAGAAGCGCCGTGCCACCAGCGCCGACTCTTCATCCCGCTTCCGCTCCAGCCCGTGGCCGCTGCGCCGCGAACATCTCTACCTGATTCCCGGAGACTCGCCGCTGGGCCTGCGCCTGCCGCTGGCTTCACTGCCCTGGGTGGCCCCCGGCGACAAGGAAGAGGAACACACGCGCGACCCGTTTGCCGAGCAGGAGCCGCTGGCCGACCCTGCGGCCGAAGCGAAAGCGGAAGCCGAAGCGCCACGACTCAAGATCGAGTCGTCCCCCGCCACACCCAAGGCCGGCTATGACCCGCGCGAAATCGTGCACACCGCGCTGTGCGCCGAAGTGCGCGAGGGCGTGCTGTGCATCTTCCTGCCGCCGGTGCCCCTGCTCGAGGATTTCGTCACGCTGCTCAGCGCGATCGAAGCCACGGCCGCCGACCTCAAGCTGCCGGTGCGCCTTGAAGGCTACACGCCGCCTTCCGACCCGCGCCTCAAGGAATTCCGCATCACACCCGACCCCGGCGTGATCGAAGTCAACATCCATCCGGCAAAGACCTGGACGCAACTCGTAACGAACACCCAGATTCTCTACGAGGAAGCGCGCCTGACGCGCCTGGGCACCGAGAAGTTCATGCTCGACGGGCGCCACACCGGCACGGGCGGGGGCAACCACATCACGCTGGGCGCCGCCAGCCCGGCTGACTCACCCTGCCTGCGCCGCCCCGACTTGCTGATGAGCCTGATCGCCTACTGGCAGCATCATCCGGCCCTGTCCTACCTGTTTTCCGGCATGTTCATCGGCCCCACCAGCCAGGCGCCGCGCGTCGATGAAGCACGCCACGAAAGCCTCTACGAACTCGAAATCGCATTCCAGCAGATGGCTGCACGACTCAAGCCGGGGGAGGAAACCCTGCAGCCCTGGCTGGTCGACAGGCTGCTGAGGAACCTGCTGGTCGACCTTTCCGGCAACACCCATCGCGCCGAGTTCTGCATCGACAAGCTCTATTCGCCCGACAGCGCCACCGGGCGCCTCGGGCTGGTCGAATTCCGCGGCTTCGAGATGCCGCCACACGCGCAGATGTCGCTGCTGCAGATGCTGCTCCTGCGTGCGCTGGTGGCGCGCTTCTGGCAGACGCCCTACACCGGCAGCGGCCAGGGCCTGATGCGCTGGGGTACCGGCCTGCATGATCGCTTCATGCTGCCGCACTTCGTCGCCCAGGACATGAAGGACGTCGTGCTCGACCTGCAGCGCGCCGGCTACGCCTTCGAGTTCGACTGGTTCGCACCCTTCCTCGAATTCCGCTTCCCGCGCTTCGGCACCGTGGTCTACCACGGCATCGAGATCGAACTGCGCCAGGCCATCGAGCCCTGGCACGTGCTGGGTGAGGAAGTCGCCGCCGGCGGCACGGCGCGCTACGTCGATTCTTCGGTCGAGCGCATGCAGGTGAAAGTGCGCCACATGCACGACAACCGCCACATCGTGACCTGCAACGGTCGCCCCCTGCCGCTGACCGGCACCGGCACGCGCGGCGAATATGTCGCCGGCGTGCGCTACCGCGCCTGGAACCCGCCCTCCGGCCTGCACCCGACCATAGGCGTGCAGGCGCCGCTGGTGTTCGACCTGGTCGACAGCTGGAGCGGGCGCTCGATCGGCGGCTGCACCTACCACGTCGCC
>CAIZKA010000532.1 GCA_903933395.1 uncultured beta proteobacterium
CATGCGCCAGAAGCCGGGGCGCGCCAGGTTGCGCTTCTGCGCGAACAGCGTAGCGAGGCTGGAGCCGGCCCATTCGAGCACCGGTTCCGCCATGCTGACGGCGAAGGACATGTCGCTGGCGACGGTATCGACCTTCAGTTCGCGGAACAGCGCGGTCAGGTGCGGATAGGTGCGATGGTTGAAGACCAGGAAGCCGGTGTCCACCGGGAAGCGCGCGCCATCGACTTCGACGTCCACCGTATGGGTGTGGCCGCCGATGTAGTCGCCGGCCTCGAACAGCGTGACGTCATGGCGCTGCTTCAGCAGCCATGCCGCGGAGAGGCCGGAGATGCCGGCGCCGACGACGGCGATTTTCATGATCTGCTCCCGATGTCGGATCGATGGTCGTCGCGCACGCGGGCGCGTTCGGGCAGGCGTGCGGCGGCGCGCAGCAGGAGCGCGGTGAGGACGAGGCCGACCAGGAGATCAAACATTGCGACCCTCGATCAGCGCGTAGGCGGAATGGTTGTGGATGGACTCGAAGTTTTCCGAGGCCACCGACCAGCCGCCGATGCGCGGCTCGGCCTGCAGGCGCAGAGCGATGTCGCGCACCAGGTCCTCGACGAACTTCGGATTGTCGTAGGCGCGCTCGGTCACCCATTTTTCGTCGGGTCGCTTGAGCAGGCCGAACACCTCGCAGGAGGCTTCTTCTTCGGCGATGCGCACCAGTTCTTCCAGCGTCATGTCGGCACGGAGCTGCACGCGCAGGCTCAGGTGGGAGCGCTGGTTGTGCGCGCCGTAGGCCGAGATCTCCTTCGAGCAGGGGCAGAGGCTGGTCACCGGCACGGTGACGACCAGCGCCATTTCCACCGCGCTGCCGGGTTCGGCCCAGACATCGATGCCGGCATCGATGTCGAGCAGGCTGGCGACGCCGGACACGGGGGCTGTCTTGCGGATGAAGTACGGAAAGCGCATCTCGATGCGTCCCGAGTCGGCCTCCAGGTGCACCAGCATTTCGGCGAACATCTGGCGCAGGTCGCGCAAGCTGAGCGCGGGGCGCTCGCGTTCGAGCATCTCGACGAAGCGCGACATGTGCGTGCCCTTGACCTCGGGCGGCAGGCCGACGGTCATCGCCAGCGTCGCCACCGTGGCATGGGTTTCGCCGGCGGCATCGATCAGGGCCAGCGGATAGCGCAGGCCCTTGACGCCGACCCGCTGGATCGCCAACTGGCGATGATCGGGGCTGGACTGCATGTCGGGCAGAAAAAAGCGATCGGGTGCATTCACGGCGTTCTCCTTGGGAAAATTGGCAATCGGGTTCAGGGTTTTTCGGCCAGGCGGCGCTCGATACTGGCAATCAGGCTGCGGTCGTCCGGGGTGATCCGGGTGCCGAAGCTCTCGACCGTGTTGCCGCTGCGGTCGATCAGGTATTTGTGGAAATTCCATTTCGGTGCGGCGCCGCTCTTGGCGATCAACTGCTTGTAGAAGGCGTGGGTTTTCGGCGCGGCTACGTCGGTCTTGGCCATCATCGGGAACTTGATGCCGTAGGTCATGCGGCAGAAATCGGCGATCTCCTTGTTGCTGCCCGGTTCCTGATCGCCGAAATCGTTGGACGGGAAGCCGATGACGACCAGGCCATGTCCCTTGTATTTGTCATAGACAGCTTCAAGGCCCTCATACTGGCCGGTAAAACCGCAGAAGCTGGCCGTGTTGACCACCAGGATCACCTTGCCCTGATACTGGCAAAGCGACTGCGGGGTGCTGTCCTGCAGGCGCGGGAAGCTGTAATCGAGCAGGGCGGGGCAAGTGGCGGCGGCGGCCGGCAGGGCGGCGAAAAGGCCGGCGGCAATGGTTAGGAGCTGGGTCACGTGTCTAAAAGCCATCATATTGTCCTGGACAAAGCGTTAAGTTGATCGTAAGATACGGCCGGAGATTCTGCTTGTCAACCTATTTGTCTTGGACATAGAATAATTTCATGGACAACACGCAAGCTGCAGCCACTCCCGCTCAGGCTGCCGGCGTCAGCATCGCCGCCGTCGAGCGCGATACCGGCCTCGGAAAGGACACCCTTCGCGTCTGGGAGCGCCGCTACGGTTTTCCCCGGCCGCTACGTGACGCCTTTGGCGAACGCGTGTATCCGGCCGAACAAGTTGAGCATCTGCGGCTGATCAAGCGCCTGATGGACCAGGGCCAGCGGCCGGGTACGCTGCTGCGCCCACCGATTGCCGAACTGGGCGAACGCCTTGCCGCCAACCCTGCAAAAGTCGGCGCCGACGACACGGCAGACTGGATCGTGCCCATGCTCAAGGCGCGCGACATCGACCCCCTGCGCGCCGAACTGGCCCAGCGCCTGGCGCGTGACGGCCTCGAGCGCTTCGTCATCGAAACCGTGCCGGCGCTGAACCGGCGGATCGGCGAAGGTTGGATGGCCGGAGAGATCGCGATTTTCGAAGAGCACCTCTACACGGAGCTGGTGCAGAACCAGTTGCGCTCGTCGATACATACATTGGGTGGCCGCGGCACGCGACCGCAGATCCTGCTGACCACCGTCAAGGACGAGGAACACATACTCGGCCTGCTGATGGTCGAGGCGCTGCTTGCGGCCAACGGCGCCTTCGCCCTTTCGCTTGGCGCGCAAACGCCGATCGCCGATATCGTCGGTGCGGCGCGCGCAACTAACACCGACATCGTCGCTCTCTCGTTTTCCGGCGCATACCCCTGGCGCAAGTCGCGCGACGCGCTGATCGAACTGCGCGCCGCGCTGCCCGAGCGTACCGAGCTATGGGCGGGGGGCGGCGGCCTCGCCGGCCGCGGGCGCAGCGTCGCCGGCGTGCGAGTCATCGGCGCACTGAGCGAAATAGCGCCGACGCTCGCCGAATGGCATGCCGCGCATCCTCGGCGCAGCGGACACTAGGGTGCGTGCAGCGGGTTCGGTGACGTTTCCCTATGCGCGCACTCGCCAAGCCCTTGCGCCTGACGCCAAGTTCCCGGAGCGCACGGGGTTACTAACTTGACCATGATCAGCTAGGCGCCCGGGTTGGCTCCGACTTTTGCACGCTGGAGTGACCGGCCTCCCGGCGACTGCGCTGCATCACGTAATAGCCAAGAACGAGCGCGACGACTATCGCCGCGATTCCAAACAAAGTTCCTTCCGGCAACTCCTTTGCGTCCAGGGTGATGATCTTGCGGGCCACTGCAATCAACGCCACCGCGAGCACTGCTTCGAGGTGGTACTCCCTCTGCTCGATGTAGATTTTCACCGAGTGAATCAATTCCAGCCCGATCAAAACCAGCAGGAACTGGCCAAACAGTTCAAGCAACTCATCGATCTCCAGCAGGAACAGAGGAGGCGTCAGCGCGTCCCTGACGATGAGCCAGCCTAGTTCAAAGGTAGCCAGCAGCACCACGCATGCCAGCATGAAGAGCAGGGCGTGGTGCACAACATCTTCAAATTTGTCCAAGGCTCGTAACAAGGTTTGCTCCTATGATTAAACCGGGACTGGCCTCCATGCAGCGTAGGCCCACCCGCGACAAAACTTTTTTATCATACGCCGAGGGTAGTGGAAAGCACGGCGGCGCATCTGGCCGATCACGACTTTCCACGCCTGTCAGTGCGGCAATGGGTGCTACGGCACTTCACCTTTCGCAAAATATTACTTGACTATTTTTATCAAGTTAAGTAAGTTTGCCCTGTCCCAAGGGGGAGTAGCTCTCCGCCGCGGCGTCGTCAATACGGGAATCCTTGCAACTGAAGGGTTCCCCGGCGCCCCGGGTGCTTGTCGCAAGACAGGTACGAGCAAGACCTTTGCCGCGATGGCGGAGGTGCCCTTGTCGAAATCACGGCCCTTCGTCCTCGCTGGATAAAGGGTCGTTCTTTTTGTAGCCTGCCGGCTGCGAGGGAACGGCGAACCGGGTCCGACAAGGAGAGCAAGCAATGGAAACAATCGGTACGTGGTGGATGTGGGCGGCCTTCGTCGCCATCGTCCTCGTGATGCTGGCGATCGACCTGTTTGTGGTCGGCGGCGGCAAGCAGCACAAGGTGTCGTTCAGGGAGGCCGCCACCTGGTCGGCGATCTGGGTCTCGGTGTCCTTCCTGTTTGCCGCGGCGCTGTGGTGGCATCTCGACGGCAGCGCCGGGCGCGAAGTGGCCAACCAGAAGTCGCTCGAATTCGTTACCGGCTACCTGATCGAAAAATCGCTGGCGATCGACAACGTCTTCGTCTGGCTGATGCTGTTCTCCTTCTTCGGCATCCCGCTCGAGTTGCAGAAGCGGGTGCTGGTGCTCGGCGTGCTCGGCGCCATTGTCATGCGTACGGTGCTGATCTTCGCCGGCGCCTGGCTGATCACGCAGTTCCACTGGATACTTTATGTCTTCGGCGCCTTCCTGCTGATCACCGGCATCAAGATGTGGTGGTTTGCCGAGGAAAAGCCCGACATGGCGAACAACCCGCTGATCCGCTGGCTGCGCGGCCACATGAAGATCAGCGACGAACTGCACGGCGAGAAATTCTTCGTCTGGAAGGATGGGGTGCGTTACGCGACGCCCCTGCTCCTGACGCTAATCCTGGTCGAGATCTCCGACCTGATCTTCGCCGTCGATTCGATCCCGGCTATCTTCGCCATCACCGCGGACCCCTTCATCGTGTTGACCTCCAACGTCTTCGC
>CAIZKA010000533.1 GCA_903933395.1 uncultured beta proteobacterium
CCGCTTCTTTGAAGAAGCTGAAAAGGCCTCGCAAACTCGCGAGGTAGAATATATTTTTTGCATGTCTTCAAGCGGCGGTCAAAATTGTGTGTATTAATGTGTGCATTTGTTCCTGACGCATAAATTTAAATATAATTAAAACAAATAGTTAATAGGATAAATAAAATTATGGCACAGGATCAGAACGCGCTTGTCTGGCTGGACATGGAAATGACGGGGCTCGACCCCGACAATGACCGCATCATCGAACTGGCGCTGGTGGTGACCAACCCCAACCTCGAGATCATTGCCGAGGCGCCGGTCTGGGTGGTGCATCAACCCGACGAGGTGCTGGACCGCATGGACGAGTGGAACCGCAACACCCATGGCAAGTCCGGCCTGACGGCGCGGGTAAAGGCCTCGATCCTGACCGAGGCCGAGGTCGAGGCGCAGGCGCTGGAGTTCCTGCGCCGACACGTGCCGCGTGCGACGACGCCGATGTGCGGCAATTCGATCTGCCAGGACAGGCGCTTCATGGCGCGCTACATGCCCAAGCTCGAGGACTGGTTCCATTACCGCAACCTCGACGTGTCGACGCTCAAGGAATTGTGCAAGCGCTGGAAACCGGAAGTGGCGAAAGGCCTCAAGAAGCACGGCAAGCATGAAGCGCTGGCGGACATCCTCGAGTCGATCGAGGAGCTGAAGTATTACCGCGAGCATTTCATAAAACTCTGAAAGCTTGCAGCTAAATCTACTGCGCGTGCCGGATCGGGGCTTGGGCGGTGCTCTTCCACGGCCCGGTTTGCACACCGGGCCGGCTGCGGCGGCGCAAAGCATGCTTTGCGAAACCCCGCCTCGCCCTCATGTACAACGACGTACATTCCGGTAGCTACCCACGCAACGCACGCAGTGCGCTTGCGCGCCTGCCTGGGGCCGCGCCCCGCTGCGGCCCGCTCGCTACGATTTTCCCGCAAGCTTTGGCTCACTTGCCGCGGCGATACAGCCGCAGCTGTTCATTCTTGTCGCCGGGACGCGAAGCTTCGCGGATCAGCGTCCAGCCGGGCAGGGCTTTTTCGCTGCGCGGCCCGGTTTGCATAATCAGCCAGCGGCAGTTCCCGGCCGGGTTGGTGCCGACGGTGCGGATGCCGTTGTAGTAATCGAGCGAGGCGCGCTGCGACAGGCCGAGTCCCTGCCGCAGGATGCACCCGGGCTGGCTGCCCAGCGCATTGCGAAAGTCGGCGCTGATGCCACGGTAACTTTTCCCGTAATCGATCCAGGGCATCAGGAGCGCCGCCACCAGGATCCATATGGTCGCCAGGCCGATGCACCAGCGCGCCGCCGCCCGCCACGGCGAGCGCGGCGTGAGCAGCATGACCGCGACCCAGCAGACGCTGACGGCGATGGCGATCAGGACGGGGTACAGGGCGCCCTCGGCAATGAAGCCGGGGGCGGTGCGGGCGAGGTTCTTGGCGATCCGCACGGGTTCTCCGGTGCGTATGGCAATGCCGGCCAGCCAGATCAGCGCTGCAGCCAGGGTGAAGGTCATCATGCCGAACCAGTCGAAGGCGTTGGCCGCGCCGCGCCGCAGCCTGCTCGCGGCGGACGCGGCGAGCAGGGTGAGCGGAACGAGAGCGGGAAAAAGCGCAGTCGGCCGGGTGGGGGTGCCGGTGAAATACATGAACAGGGCGCATGTCGTAGCCGCCAGCAGCAGGACGTTCTCGGACTTGAGCAGGTGCCGCCGTTCCAGCCATAGGCTCCACAAGGCCAGCGGCAGCACGGGCCAGCTGGCCCAGGCCACCAGCGCAAGGTGATTGCGGCTGAATCCGTCGCGCGTGGTCAGGCTGGCCTGTTCGACGGTCCACCAGACGTCGAACAGCCCCGGGGACTGCCGCCAGAGCAGGAAAGGCCACGGCAGGATCAGTATCAGCGCCACGGCCGCGGCGACCAGCCAGGCACGGACACTGCCGCGGACACGCCACGCCGGGTGCAGTACCAGCAAGAGCCCGGTGACCAGATGGATGGCGACGCTATCGATGCCGGTGCCGAGAAAACCGATGCCGATTCCGGCGCCGAACAGCGCCCCGCCGCGCAGCGGCTCGTCGCGCCAGACCTGAAGCCCCCAGAGCGAAACGGCAAAACCGGTCAGTGCGACGATGGCCGGCTGGGCCTCGTGCAGCGGCACCAGCAGGCCCAGCGTGCCGATGGCGAGCAGGGGTGCGGCCAGCGCCGGGCTGGGCGCCATCTGCCGCTGCGCGATGCGCCAGAGAATAGCCAGAAAGGCGGCGGCGAACAGGGTCGAAGCGAGGCGGGCGGCGTCATGCCAGGGCAGCAGCCAGCCCAGCAGTTTGCCGCACAGGGCCGCCACCCAGTGATACAGCGGCGGCGAAACCAGCCAGGGGTCGCCGGCGATGCGCGGCACCAGCCAGTCGCCGCCGGACATGCCGAAGGCGACGCCGAGATGCAGGGCATCCTCCGGCTTCCAGGGTTCATGGCCGATGACGCCGGTCAGCAGCCAGATGCCGCACAGTAGCACTGCGGCATAGCGCGACAGGATGGGCGCGGGGCGGGGGGGAGGGTCAGTCAGGTCGGGCACGTTGCGAGTTTATCAGTGCCATGGCCGGCGATACCGTCCACGCCTGCGGTAAGAACGTGCCCCGTCAGGGGGTAACCCTCTCTGCTTCCAGAGGCATAAAAAAAGGCAGCCGGGGCTGCCTTCCTTGACATCATGAAGGGCTGACGCAGGGTCAGGCGGCCTTCTTGCTGTATTTCTGGCGGAAGCGTTCCACGCGGCCGGCGGTGTCGACGATCTTCTGCTTGCCGGTATAGAAGGGATGGCAGGCGGAACAGACTTCGATGTGCAGCGGCTTGATGCTGGTGGATTGCGTGGTGAACTTGTTGCCGCAACTGCAGGTCACTTCAATCGCGGCGTACTTCGGGTGAATGGCGTCTTTCATTTCATTGTCCTTTCGTTGCAGGCGCGGCTCGTGGATTTGGCGAACCGACAGAGCCCAGCATTATCCGCTAATTTACCGTTCTGCGCAATCAGCGCTGGCGCATAGCGTCGAAGAACTCGTTGTTGTTCTTGGTGGCCTTGACCTTGTCCACCAGGAATTCCGTGGCTTCCATGTCGTCCATGTTGTACAGGAGCTTCCTCAGGATCCACATTTTCTGCAGCACGGCGGGGACCAGCAGCAGTTCCTCGCGGCGGGTGCCGGAACGATTGACGTTGATCGCCGGGTAGACGCGCTTCTCGGCCATCTTGCGGTCGAGGTGGATTTCCATGTTGCCGGTGCCCTTGAACTCTTCGTAGATCACGTCGTCCATGCGCGAGCCGGTTTCGATCAGCGCCGTGGCGATGATGGTCAGCGAGCCGCCTTCCTCGACGTTGCGCGCGGC
>CAIZKA010000534.1 GCA_903933395.1 uncultured beta proteobacterium
CGGCCATCAGCAGGGCCAGGCCGACCGCAACTGCGCGACATTTCTGGATAGTCTGTTTCATAGGTCTGTCTCGTTCCGGCGATGCGTTTGCCCGATTCACGGGCGGAATTTGCTTCCAAGCTTGGCTGTTTACGCGTCAATCTTTATAAACAACATTACTAAAGTTTCGCTTGATATTGATTCGAACAGACTTTTATTGAACAGGCAAGCAGTTTCGTGCAGCCCATGACCCCTGCGGGTGGCAAAGCTGTGTCATTTTCACGACACGAAATTTACCCGCACATGGCGATTTCACGGCTGCAAAAACCACATTATTAACATTGGATTACGTGATTTTCATGATAAATCACGCGAGATGTGGCCACGGCAGGACCCTGGCGGGGCCCTGCGCGGAGAAAAGGAAGGGTGATGAAGGTGCCCGGCGTCCGGGCGGGACTACCTGTTGCGGGTAGCGACGTAGTCGGCGACGATCTTGACTTCGGCCGGCTTCAGGTCGTCGGTGACGCCTTCTTCCTTGTGCGTCTTGTTCTTGGTCAGGCGCGAGGCGACGCATTCCCAGTCGCCCTTGTATTTCTCCTGGATGTTCTTCATCGGCGGACCGGTCTTCTTCTGCACGTAGGCATGGCATTGCGGGCAGCCGACGCGGTCGATGATCGCCTTGGCGGCGGTTTCGTCGATGGTTCCGAACGGCGCACCGGCAGGCGCCGGACAGGGCGGCAGGTCGGAGCCGTCGCGATAGGCGATCTTCTTCTTGCCGCCGGGCGCTGCGGCGTCGGCTTTGGCGGCAGGTTCGGCTTTCGCCGCGGGCTCGGCGGCCTTGGCGGCGGGTTCTGCCTTGACGGGTTCGGCTTTCTTTGCGGCCTGCGCTTCCGCTTCGCGTTTCTGTGCCGCCTGCGCTTCTGCCTCCTTCTTCGCCTTCGCCTCGGTTTCGAGCCTGGTTTTTTCGTCGGCTTCGCGTTTCTGTGCCGTCAGTGCATCCGCCTCGCGCTTGGCCTTGGCTTCCGCTTCGCGTTTTGCGGCCTGGGCATCGGCGTCGCGTTTCGCCGTGGCCTGCGCCTCGGCGTCGCGCTTGGCTTTTTCTTCGGTTTCGCGCTTGATCGCGTCGAGGGCGGCGGTGTCCTTGCGCGCCCGGGCATCCGCCTCGCGCTTGGCCAGGGCTTCTTTTTCCTGCTTTGCGGCGGCTTCACGTTTGGCCTGGGCTTCGGCGTCACGTGCCGCCAGCGCCTTCGCTTCGGCTTCCTGTTTGGCTTTGGCGGCGGCATCCTTGCCGGCCTGCGCCTTGGCTTCGGCCGCCTGTCTGGCCTTGTCTTCTGCGTCCTTTTTGGCTTGGACCTTGGCCTCGGCGGCTGCCTTGGCCTTGTCTTCGGCGTCCTTCTTGGTCTGGGCCTTGGCGTCCGCGACCGCCTTGGCTTTGGCCGCCGCCTCTTCTTTGGCGCGGGCCGCCTCCAGCCGTTTGGCTTCCGGGCTGCCCGGCGCGGGCTTGGCGGCTGCGGCGGCAGCCTGTTCCTCGAAGCTGGTGCCGGCCAGCCACTCCGACATGGAGCGGAGTTCGGCCGGCGCGACGGCTTTCAGTTCACCGGCATGGCTGGGCGCCGCGGAAATCGCCGCCGAGGTTCGCGCCGGATCGCCTTTCAACGTGGCTTTCATGGTTTTCACGGAAGGCGCGGTGCTGCGCGCTTCGTAGAAATGGCACAGGTTGCATTGCTTCTGCTGGAACAACTTCGGTCCCTGCGCAGCTGTCTGCTGCGCGGCGGGTGCAGCGGTCTGCGCCAGTGCGGCGAAGCTCAGCAGTGAAAGCGCGGCGAGGGCGATGCGAGCCGGGCGCGGAGAAAATGCCGGTTTCATGGATTTGACCTCAGGTACCGTGACCGCTGAACAGCTCCATGGCCTTGACCAGGCTGCGTCGCATTCGGTTGAAGGCAACACTGAGCTGGGCGACTTCGTCCGAGCCCTGTTCGTTGAATTCGCCCATCTCGAAGTTGCCCTTGCTGATTTCGTCGGCGATGTTCGCCATCACGCTGACCCGGCTGATGATCAGGGAATTCAGCATGATGTTGATGAGGACGAAGACGAGCACGAAAACACCGGTGATGGTCGTCATGAAGGTGATGAACATGCGATTGGCATTGTCGACAGGCACCGAGAGCGGTACGGTGACGATCTGCGCGCCGACAATCTCCTTCAGCTTCCAGCCATAGCCGTTTTCGGCGCCGTATTTCGCAACGATCTGCGGGGGCGATTTCTCCGGCGTGGTGTGGCAGCCGAGGCAGCCCGACTGCTTGATCTGGATCGGGTGCGCAAGGTAGAGGACGGGGCCTTTCACCGTCTGGCGTATTCCCCATTCCTCCGTCTTGGCGGGGTCGCTGCGAAAAGAGTTGATGATCTTCGCTTCCCAGTCGGCGGCGCGATGCTTGAGGTTGGTCGGGTTCAGGGCGGCTTCGCGATAGCCGTAGTCGGGGTAACGCTTATACACCGCCTCCATGATCTTGTCGGCGGCATAGGCCGGCACGCCCATCATGAGCATTTCCTCGTCTTCGCCGGTTTCGCGCAGGTTGGGCCCGACCTCATTGACCGCCCAGGTGCGCGCGGAAAGTATGGTTTCCATCAGTACGCTGGCGTTCGATAGCACTTCGGCACGGGCATTGTCGTTGAGCTGCCGGTGAGACATGTAGCCGGAGGCCCCGAGCGCCAGTCCGAACACCACCAGCAGCATTGAATTGAATTTGCCCCTCAGCTTCATGGCTGTTCTCCGCCTGATTATTCAAATGTAAAGCATAGCATGAGCGATTCGCGGAAATCTCGCGGAAATGTCGCGACGCTTCGCCACGGATAGCGGGCCGGCCGATTGAAACGTGAAGCCTGGTCATGCTCCCGCAGTTGCGTTCGTCGGTTAAGATATCTAAAGTCTATAATATCAAGAGCTCGCCTAATCGCTGTTCGGGCGGCATCTGGCCCATGAATCCTGGAGGATCGTTACACCGTGGCGTCACCAGTCAGCGCACCCGTTTCGACGACCGTTTTTGCCTTCGATCTCGTCGGTGCGGATTCGGTCGAGGGCGCCGTTCTGGAACGTTTCGACAAGATCGTGGCGGCCGCGGCACGCGGACTCGGTTTCGTCACGCAGGAACCCGGCAAGCCTAACCTCACCGTGACACTGGCCCCCGAGGCGGCGCTCGCCGAGGCGGTAAACCGCGCCGCTGCGGCGCTTGCCGGATTTGACGGGACAGCCGCGCCGTTGCGGGTTCGCGCGATCGCCAATTTCGGCGTCGTATTCCGTGTCGAAGCGGACGGGCAGGTGAGTTTTTCCGGTTCCGCGATTCGCGCCACGCAGAGCGCCTTGCGCCGTGCCCCGGGCAGCGGCAGCCTGATGGCGACCCGCGATTTCGTGGCCCAGGCCTCCAGGCTGGCGGATCTGCCGTTTCGCTTTGAGGCGATGAGCGATATGGCGGGCGCAGAAGGCCTGAGTCATGTCGTGTTCGGCGCGGCGGAGGCGGGGCCGGCGGGAGTCGGCTTCGCTTTGCCCAGCAATGACCAGGCTTTTGTGGCCTTCGTCAAGCGCCGCCTGGCGGCGGACATCGGCCCCTTTGCCGGCGCCCTGGTCGACCGGGCGCTGCGGGCTACGCCGGTGGCGACACAACTGGTGAAGGCCTTGAGCCGCGAGATAGAAAATCCCGTTGCCCGCACCGCCTTCGAACAAGAGGTGTTCCAGTTCATCAAGAATCAGAACCGGAACCCGTAACAGCGAAAAAATTCATCCAGGGAACGGACTAATGGGGTTTTTCAACAGTCTCTTGAAACAGGCGCCGGCGGTGACCTGCATGCTGCCGGACTCACATGCGGTGATCCGCCAGATGGTTGCCGTACTCGGTTTCGAAGTTGCCGCGTCCAAGGAATCCTGGGCCCGCCTGGTGCCGGCGATCAATGCCGCGGTCGAGTATTTCGACGCCCAGATCGCCGCGATTCCCGGCCCCTTCGATATTGCCGCCGCACAGTACACCCATCACCCGCTGGTGCATGCGCTGTTTCCGACGCGACAGGAAATCGCCCACGGCATCGGCCGCAGCCGGGACGTCAAGCAGCCCCTGGCTTTCCTCGCCGGTGCCGAGCAGAAAGAGGTGTTCGCCCTGATGGGCGCCAGACGCAAGCCGGATTCCCAGCAAGCCAGTGCCGACCAGGGTTTTCATGACCACACATTGCGCACGCTCGCCGCGAACGAGCCGGCGGCGCGCCAGGGATTGCGCACCGCGGCAATGACGCGCGTGGTCACGGCTTTCGGCGAGCACGTCCAGAAGTTGCGCAAGCCCGGCAGTTTGCCCAGGGAGGCCTGGAACATCGAGAACCGCAAGGATTTTCCTGTTGCCGATGGAGAAAAGGGCAAGCCCGTCCTGGCCGATGACGAGTTGCAGCCCGACAAGCTGCTGCAAGGCCTGGTCGCCTGGCTGCAGCGTCCGTCAGAGCACTTCCAGGTGCATGCCGGCGAGAAGGCTGCCGCCGGCAGCCAGGACGCGGTGCACCAGATCGACCTGCTGCCTCAACTGCTGGTCTGCGACCGCCGCCACTGGGTGGTTTGCCTCGTCCGCTTTCCCACCGACGAAGGTGTCGCGGCGGTTCAGAACGAAACCAGGCAGCACCGCTACATCCTGATCTGAGCGTCGCGCCACCACCGCAGTCGCCGTGTCATCGGCGCCGACTCTTTGTGTCCGGCGGAGCGCTTCAAGTCTCGCTTAGCGCCGCTTCCGGGGTGAGGATGCGGAACAGGTCACGCAGCCTTTCGCGTCGCGCCAGCCGCAGCAGGGCCTTGTCCGCCGTCACCAGCCAGCTGGCCTTGCTGTCGCGGGCCAGTTCGAGGAATTTCTGGTCGTCGCGATCCTTGCAGCGCGGCAGGGCGGCGGCCACCGCCGGTGCCGGGTCGCGATGGTGCATGGCGCTTGCGGCGTAGGCGGCCAGCGCGGCCGCCTGCTGCCCTTCCGTCAGTGCGAACATCGGATAGCCCAGCACGCGGCGAAACTCGTCCAGGCAGGCGTCATTGGTAACGGCCTGCCATTCGCCGCTTTCGATCCTGGTCCGCAAGGGCGCGAAGCGGCTGTCGGCGAACACGTAAAGCGAGACCAGTACATTGGTGTCGAGCACCACGCGCAAAGGCCCTGCAGAACGTAAAACGGGCGTGGAGCCTTGCGCCTCCGCGCCCGCTTTACGTTCCGGATCAACCCCGGTCACTTTGCTTTCTTTTGTGAATCCAGGCGGAACTTGACGA
>CAIZKA010000535.1 GCA_903933395.1 uncultured beta proteobacterium
CAAGATGGACGCCATGATCCTCAACGAGGAAGGCTATTACGCGGTGCTCGGCAAGTCCGGCGCGCGCATGGAAATGCCGGGCTGCTCGCTGTGCATGGGCAACCAGGCGCAGATCAGGAAAGGCAGCACGGCCGTGTCGACCTCGACACGCAACTTCCCCAACCGGTTGGGCATCGACACCCGCGTCTACCTGAGTTCCGCCGAACTGGCGGCGGTGACGGCGCTGATGGGCAAGATCCCGACCGTGGCCGAGTACATGGAGCAGGTCAAGTCGCTGGAAGCCAAGTCGGCCGACGTGTATCGCTACATGAACTTCGACCAGATCGCCGAGTTCAAGGACCTGGCGGATACGGTGACGGTGTAAGGAGCATTTCGGCGCCGTAGCGCCGGCGCCGACTTTTTCAGGTCCAGAAAAAACGCCCCCGACGGAAAATCGTCGGGGGCGTTTTTCCTTCTGCGACTTGCGGTCCCGCCCCGCGCAGCCGGAGTGAAAAGCATGTGGCCGGTTCTGATTCCTAGCCATGCGTCATCGTACGTCTGCCACCTGAGCGGGCGTTTGCCACTTCATCAAATATGCCACTCGTTGCCTAATCGAGTACACGCAATCGCTACATCTGCCGCGCGTATTGCCAAATTCGGCTATCGCCCTTGCGATCTTCTCCCTATAGTTGCCGAATCCACACGGCGGACGCCTCGATGCAAGCCTGCCGATGCCAAACTCATAACCAGTTCCAGGGAGTCGGAGATATGCAAGGCACTTACCTCAACACGATCGACGGCCAACTTGTCGGCGCGGAGAACAGCTTCGAGTCGTTCAATCCAGCGACGGGCGAAGTCATCGGCACCGCACCGGTCTCGTCCCGGGCACAGGTCGCTGCGGCGATCGCCGCAGCCCGGGCGGCGCAACCCGGCTGGGCGGCGCGTCCGGACGCGGAGCGCAAGGCGCTGATGATGCAGGTTGCGCAAGTCATCAAAGACAACGCACCCTACCTGTCGGAGTGGATCACCCGCGAGCAGGGCAAGCCGCTCGGCGGCGTGGGACCGGACCAGGTTCCCGGTTCGCGCTTCGAACTGTGGGGTTGCGAGGTCTGGACACAGGTTTCCGCCAGCCTGGATCTACCGATGGAAATCGCCTTCGAAGACGAGACCCGGCGCGACGAGATTCATCGCCAGCCGTTTGGCGTTGTCGCCGCCATCGCCCCATGGAACTGGCCCCTGATGATCGCCATCTGGCAAATCATTCCTTCCATTCGCGCCGGCAATACGGTGGTGCTGAAGCCCTCGGAGTACACCACCATCGGCACCCTCGAACTCATCCGCCTGATCAGCGCGGTGCTGCCCAAAGGCGTGGTGAATACGGTGAGCGGCCCGGGCGAGGTGGGGTCGTGGCTGGTCGGCGATCCCGGTATCGACAAGATCATGTTCACCGGGTCAGGCCCCACGGGCCGGAAGATCGCCGAGGCGGCGGCACGCAACATGGTGCCGGCGACGATGGAACTCGGCGGCAACGATGCCGCCATCGTCCTGCCGGATGCCGTTCCGCAATCGATCGCGATGGGCTTGTTCTGGGGAGCCTTCCTTAACATGGGACAAACCTGCGCCTGCGCAAAGCGGCTCTACGTGCATGAAAGCATTTTCGACCAGACGGTCGAGGCCCTGAAGAACATCGCGCAGTCCGTGCCGATGGGAAACGGCATGGAGGCAGGCACGGTAATGGGTCCGATCCAGAACAAGATGCAGTTCGACAAGGTGGTGGCGCTGGTCGAAAGCGCCAGGCAGGCAGGCGCGACCATCGTCTGCGGCGGTCAGCCACAAGGCGGCCCCGGTTATTTCTATCCGCTGACCCTGGTGACGGGCCTCGAAGACGGCGCGCGCCTGGTCGATGAGGAACAGTTCGGGCCGGTGCTTCCCATCATCAAGTACCGCAACGTCGACGATGCCGTGGCCAGCGCCAATCGCCTCGACGCAGGCCTCGGCGCTTCCGTATGGTCATCCGACCTCGAAGAGGCGAAGCGAGTCGCCGGCAGGATCCAGGCCGGCACCGTCTGGATCAACCAGCATGGCATGGTGCACCCGATGGTGCCCTTCGGCGGCATCAAGGGTTCGGGCTATGGCGTCGAATTCGGGATCGATGGTTTGAAATCCGTCACCCAACCGCGGGTCATCAGTATCAAGAAGTAAGATCGAACGGCACTATCGGTGACGGCGTAAGGAACATCTCGGCGCCGTATCGCCGGCGCCGACTTTTGAAACGAACGCCCCCGTTAATTTCTCCACGGGAGTGAAGGATAGGAAATTCAAAGCGACATGCGTGAGTATCTTCTGTATCTTCTCCCCTGGCCGCTCCTGTCAAACGCCGACTTCGCACAGGAATGTATCCGAATCCGCCAGAAAACCTTCCTCACCGCACTCCCATCACCGCCTGTTGCCTGGAGAGGAGCCGCTGGCGGCGACTTTCCGGGCAACAGGCGCGAGTCACCCCACGACGAGCGGCAGCTTGTCTCGATTTCCCACCGTCCCGGACCTACCAGGCGATGCGCTGATCGAACTCGATCTCCGGTGCGCTCTGGGCTGACGAGTCCCACTGAGGATCGTTCTCCGCCTGTTCCGCAGCCGCTTCCCACAGCGGTGGCCCGCGCGCCGGGGCGATGCGCGGTGGCTGGGTGGATTCGCCGATGTGGTCGAGGACCTTGCCCACGGTAGTGAGATCATTGACGAAGGCGATGATGCGCATCTGACTGTGGCAGATCGGGCATTGCAGCGGAAAAGCCTCGTAGATGCGCGCCAGCAGCATCGCCCACAGATACCGGGCCACGGCACGATGGCGGGACTCTTCGCGGGTCGCCGCAGAAGTCGGCGCTGGCGGGACGGCGGCAGGAGCGAGCGCCGTCACCACAGCGCGCAACTGCGCATTGGGCGCGAGCACACCATAGTAGCGATGACGATGCGCACGCGGTGGCGGCACCAGCGCGGCGATCTTGTCGATCAGTTCGAGTGGTGTCAGCACCAGCGCCGCCGGACGTGTGCCGGGCGCTGTTCCACGCACCGGCTTGGGATTGCGATAGACCAGATGCTCGGCATCGCGCTGGTGTAGATGCTCCAGCGCGAAAGGCGGACGGGCACAGTAGCGCAGCAGACGTTCGAGTCCGATCCGATCGGCACCCTTGATGCGCACCGAGCCATCCACCGAGAAGCCGCCG
>CAIZKA010000536.1 GCA_903933395.1 uncultured beta proteobacterium
CAACCCGGTGGCCTTCCACGCCATGCGCGGTTTGGCGGCGCACAGCAACGGCTTCCAGACCATCCGCGCCATGGCGATCCTGATGTCGCTCTTGGGCACCATCGACCGGCCCGGCGGCTTCAGGCACAAGGCGCCGTTCCCGCGGCCGATTCCGCCTTGCGCCCGCACGCCCAATGATCCGCGTGCCGTGCAGCCCAACCGGCCGCTGGACGGCATGGCGCTGGGCTGGCCGTCCGATCCGGATGATCTCTTCGTCAACGACGACGGCAGCCCGGTGCGCATCGACAAGGCTTTCTCCTGGGAGTATCCGCTGTCGGTGCATGGCCTGATGCACAACGCCATCACCAATGCCTGGCGCGGCGACCCCTACCGCATCGATACGCTGCTGATCTTCATGGCCAACATGGCGTGGAACTCGACCATGAACACCGCCGAAGTTCGGCAGATGCTGAACGACAAGGACACCGAGGGACCGAACGCCGGCGAATTCAAGATCCCCTTCCTCGTCGTTTGCGATGCCTTCCATTCCGAGATGACGGCCTTTGCCGACCTGATCCTGCCGGATACCACTTATCTCGAACGGCACGACGTGATGTCCATGCTCGACCGGCCGATTTCCGAGTTCGACGGACCGGTCGATGCCGTACGCATTCCCGTGGTTCCGGTGTCGGGCGACTGCAAGCCCTTCCAGGAAGTGCTGATCGAACTCGGCACACGGCTCAAGCTGCCGGCCTTCGTGACGAAGGAGGGCGAACGCAAGTTCCGCGACTATCCGGATTTCGTCGTCAATTGGGAATCCGAGCCGGGTTCCGGCATCGGCTTTCTCGCCGGCTGGCGTGGCAAGGGCGGCGAGAAGTCCTTGCGCGGCGAACCGAACCCGAACCAGTGGGAGATGTACCAGAAGAACAACTGCGTCTTCCACTACGAACTGCCGAAGTCCTACCAGTACATGCGCAACTGGAACAAGGGCTATCTCGAATGGTCGCAGCGCAACCGCATCACGCGCTACGCCGAACCGATCCTGATCCACATCTACTCCGAAGTGCTGCAGCGCTTCCGCAGCGCGGCGCAGGGCAAGGGCTTGACGCGCAAGCCGCCGGAGCATCTGAAGAAGCGCATCGACACCTATTTCGATCCGCTGCCCTTCTTCTACGACACACTCGAAGCCCAGGTCACCGACAGGCACAAGTACCCGCTGGCGGCCGTGACACAACGGCCGATGGCGATGTACCACTCCTGGGATTCGCAGAACGCCTGGCTGCGCCAGATCCATACCCACAACTACCTGTTCGTGAACACCCTGACCGCGCGCCAGCAGGGTATCGAGGATGGCGACTGGATCTGGGTCGAATCGCAATGGGGCAAGGTGCGCTGCATGGCGAAGCATTCCGAGGCAGTGGAGCCCGGCACGGTGTGGACCTGGAATGCCATCGGCAAGGCGGCGGGTGCCTGGAACCTGACACCGGACGCCAACGAGTCACAGAAGGGTTTCCTGCTCAATCACCTGATCTCGGAAGAACTGCCGGGCATCGGTACAGCCGGCCGTGTTTCGAACTCCGATCCGATCACGGGCCAGGCCGCGTGGTACGACGTGCGGGTCAGGATTTACAAAGTCGGCGCTGGCGAGACGGCGGTGACATCGCCGCAGTTCGAGCCGATGAAGCCCTATCCGGGCATGAAGACGCGCGCCAGAATCCTCGCCTTTCTCGGGGTCAAGCCGAAATGACCCGGAAGAAAAAAACCATTAGCCACAGAGGACACAGAGGGCACAGAGAAAGGCATAAGGGCTTTTCCTCTGTGATCTCTGTGTCCTCTGTGGCCAAAAAGGTTTTAGCCGTATGACCCAGCTCGCGTTGGTCATCGACCTCAATGTCTGCGTCGGCTGCCACGCCTGCGTGACCTCCTGCAAGGAGTGGAACACTTCCGGGGCCGCCGGGCCGATGGGCGACCAGAATCCCTATGGCGCCGATCCGACCGGGACCTTCTTCAACCGCGTGCAGACCTTCGAAGTCGGCGAGTTTCCGGACACGGAGACGGTGCATTTCCCGAAATCCTGCCTGCATTGCGAGGATCCGCCCTGCGTACCGGTGTGCCCGACCGGAGCGTCCTACAAGCGCAAGGAGGACGGCATCGTCCTCGTCGACTACGACAAGTGCATCGGCTGCAAGTATTGCTCGTGGGCCTGCCCCTACGGCGCGCGCGAACTCGACGAGCAGCAGCAGGTGATGAAGAAATGTACCCTCTGCGTCGACCGCATCTACGACATGACCATGGACGAGGCCGACCGCAAGCCGTCATGCGTCAAGGCCTGCCCGACGTCGGCGCGCCTGTATGGCGACATCCACGATCCCCAGTCCGCCGTGTCGATCGCCATCCGCGAGAGCGGCGGCTACGCGCTGATGCCGGAATGGGGCACGCATCCGGCCAACCATTACCTGCCGCGCCGCAAGACTCGGATCAAGATCCACGAGGACGAACTCGAGCGCGCCGACAACCCGCTCAAGGTCGATCGCCAGTTGCCCAAGCCGGCCATGAACGAGCCGACCCTAGACGACGTCACCACCTGGTAAGCGGACCCGACATGCATCCGGCCTTCTCCGTTATCTTTCTGACAACCCTGATCGGCGCCGCACAGGGACTATTCCTCGCGTTGTTCACCGCGCAGTCCTATGCCGCTTTCAAGTTGCTGCCGCAGCCGGACGCCCACGCCTTTTACGGGCAGGGCAGCCTGCTGGCACTGGTGCTGCTGGTCGCAGGGCTGGTTGCTTCCTTCTTTCATCTCGGACACCCCGAACGTGCGTGGCGCACCGCCACCAAGTGGCGCACCTCATGGCTGTCGCGCGAGGTAATCGTGCTGCCGGCCTTCATGGGCGTGGTCTTTCTCTACGGTCTGGCGCACTGGCTGAACTGGCATCCGGTGCTGATGACCCTGCCCGGCGGGCTGCCGGTCGACCCCAGCGCCATTCTCGGCGTGGCGGGTACCGTGCTCGCCTTTGCCCTGTTCGTCTGTACGGCGATGATTTACGCCTGCATCAAGTTTCTTGCCGAATGGCATTCGCCGCTGACCGTCATCAATTACATCCTGCTCGGAGGCGCTTCCGGATTCACGCTGGCCGCTGCCTTTGCTGCCGCGACGGCACCCGAACTGGTCGGCTTTCTCGCCGGCTGGGCGGCGATCATCACGCTGCTAGGTCTGCTCGGTCGCGCGGCTTCGCTCTATCGCAATGCACGTCTCAAGCCGAAATCGACATTGCAGACGGCGATCGGCATCAAGCACCCGAAGATAGTGCAGAAAACCCAGGGCTTCATGGGCGGCAGTTTCAATACCCGCGAGTTCTTCCACGGCCAGCCCGTGGCTGTTCTGCGCGGGGTGAAGTGGTTTTTTCTGCTGGCGGTGTTCCCCGTGCCGCTGCTGTTGCTGTTTTCCGGAATGCACGGAGGCATCGGCCTGCTGGCGGCGGCCTTCGCGGTGCAGTATGCGGGCCTGCTGGCCGAGCGCTGGTACTTCTTCGCCCAGGCCAATCATCCGCAGAACCTGTATTACCAGTCAATCGCCTGAATCCTGTTGATCGATAGGGGCTTTAGATATATTATCAAACCCTGAAATGCCAAATCCGTATCACCATAAGCAAATCAAAAGAGAGGAAGAAAACATGAACTTCGACAAGGAACTCGACGCCCGAGGCCTCAACTGCCCGCTTCCCATCCTGCGTGCCAAAAAGTCGCTCGCGGAACTCCAGTCGGGCCAGGTGCTGCGCATCATCGCCACCGATCCCGGTTCGGTGAAGGACTTTGCCGCCTTCGCCAAGCAGACCGGCAACGAACTTCTTGCCAGTGCGGAAAAGGACAAGGAATTCGAATTCTTCATGAAGCGCAAATAGGCCATATTCTTGACAAGATGGTCCGCCTGAGGGCGGACCGTTTGATTTTGGGCGCGGTGTTGCTCATTATTACCTCTGGCTCGCTCCCGAAATCTCTCAATGCATATTCCAAATAATTGTTAGTCATGGGCCCATAGAAATAATAGTCTGGATGCTGCACTGCGATTTGTTTAATCATCAAGCTTGATGGTCATTCCGGCCAGGAGAAGAGATATGGGCGCCACCCCGGACATTGCAAACATCGACGAACTCGTAAATCGTCGCATCGAAGAATTGTTGCCGCAGAAACTCGAAGAGGCGTTGCGCAGTCGCGAGGAGTCGCGGACGCCTTCGCTGGCCATCATCGCTACCAAGGGAACGCTGGACTGGGCCTATCCCCCCTTCATTCTCGGCTCCACCGCCGCTGCGCTGGGCTGGGACGTGTCGATCTTCTTCACCTTCTACGGTCTGAACCTGCTGAAGAAGGATGTCTCCGACCTTAAGGTGAGCCCGCTCGGCAACCCCGGCATGCCCATGAAAATGCCCTTCGGCCCCGGGTGGTTCAAGGGCATCAACTGGAACATTCCCAACATCGTGCAGGCCGGCGTGCCCGGCTTCGAGAACCTTGCCACGGTCCTCATGCAGCAGACCATCAAGAACAACGGCGTTGCGACGATCGAGGAATTGCGCGGCCTGTCCCAGGAGGCTGACGTGAAGTTCATCGCCTGCCAGATGACCGTCGACCTGTTCGGTTTCAGCCACGACGATTTCATATCCGGCGTCGATTACGCCGGTGCGGCGACCTTCCTGCCGGTCGCGCAGAAGGCCGACGTCAGCCTGTTCATGTAGCCGGAACGCAACAAAAGTCCGGACG
>CAIZKA010000537.1 GCA_903933395.1 uncultured beta proteobacterium
CGCCGCATCGGCGGCGACGCCTTGCGCAAGCTGGACAGCCGGATTGCGGCACGTCTGCTGGGCCAACTCGACGCCCGGCCGGTGCGCAGCATCCTCGCACTGCGAATCCTGTTTCAGACCGTGCCGGCCCTCAACTATTCGCTGGCACTGTCCGGGGTCGGATTCCGCGATTACCTGACCGGCACATTACTCGGCCTGCCTTTGCCGATTTTTCTGTACTGCATGTTTTTCGACTATCTGGCGATGCTGCTGAACATTCACTAGCGTACGACGCGCAGGATGCTCAGCCCCAGCGGCGGGCGATCAGGTGATCGAGCGAGAAAACGCCCGGCCCCCTGGCGATCAGGAAGATCAGCACGGCGGCCCAGACGCCGTGGGTCGGATAAGCGTCCGGATACACCAGCAACTGTATGGTCAGCGTCATCACCAGCAGCGCCAGCGCGGAAAGGCGGGTTGCCAGGCCGATCAGGATCAGCAGCGGGAACAGGTGCTCGGCAAAGGCGGCCAGCGGCGCCGCAAGTTCGGCTGGCACCAGCGGCAGCTTGTACTCGCTGCGAAACAGCTCGACCACGGAATCGGACAGGTGCGGCACGCCGAGGCTGAAGTCGCCGCTGACGATGTCGACGGCGAAGCCCTGCACCTTGGTCTGGCCGGACTTCCAGAAGACCGCGGCGATCGAAAAGCGCCCGAGCGCGGCGATCAGGGAATCGGGGATGGCGCCGAACAGGTCGATGAACTGTTCCAGGCGGTTTTTGAGCAGTGCGATCATCGCGGGCTCCCGGGATTGATTTCGGTGTTGCGGTTCATGTTTGCTCGCCTTCCGGATGGGTGATTCCGCCGATTGCGCCGGCCCGGATGAGGAGGCCCAGGGCTTCGGTCATGTCGAAGGCAGCGTCGGCCGCCAGGGCGAGGTCGACGGCGGTGCCGAGGCCGCGGCCCGCCTGCAGATGGCGGATGAAGGTCGCCGTGGCCGCCGTGATGCGGTAGATCTCCACATCCAGCCCTGCGCGCAGCAGAAGCGCGGATTCGGGCAGCGCCGTATCCACGGCGGCCAACGCGGAATAGACGTCATCCCCCTGATGTGCGGCCCACAGCGACACCACGGCATGGCGCGATTCCATGATCCGCAGGGAGGGGTGCAGCGTGAATCGGGCGGCGGGCAGGCGCCCGGGGTCCGCCGCCAGCAGGGCGATCGCTTCGGGTGACACGGGCTCGGCATCGGCTGCATGGTAGGCCTCCGCCCGCAGCATTTCGAGGCGGGCGACGTCGGCCAGGTAGGGCAATCCGGCGGCGGGGGCGAATTCTTCGATGAAACCGGCGAAGTCTGCGCCGTAGTGCGCCATGACGGGCGAACGGGGCGGGTTGGCGCGGGCGTACTCGGCGGCCACGGCGCGGAAAAATTCCTCGCCGACCAGCGTCTGGGTCACCGGGCAGGTATCGGCCAGGGCATCGATCAGCGACACCATGACATTGTTGCGATAGACGGCAAAGCGCCGGGCGGGGTCGGACCCGTTCCAGGTAATCAGGCCCGGCGGACAGGCGGGTTGCACTGCCAGCAGGCTGTCGGCAAAAGCCTCGTGCGGGCTCATGCCAACGCCTCCTGCGGGCGGACGGCATCGACTTCGTTCATGATCGCCTCGGCCCGCTGCGCCTCGGCCAGCAGTACGGGGAATGCCGGGATGTCGTTGTCGCGCTCGATCAGGGTCGGCGTCGGCCCCAGGCGCTCCATGGCATAGGCATACAGGTCCCAGACCGCCTGCGCCACCGGCGCGCCGTGGCTGTCGATCAGCAGCGGATCGCCGGCGGCATCGGTGTCGCGGGCGAAACCCGCGAGGTGGATCTGACCGATGGCAGCCGGCGGCAGCGCGCGGATGTAGGCATACGGGTCGCGATGATGATTGACGCAGGCGACATAGACGTTGTTCACGTCGAGCAGCAGGCCGCAGCCCGTGCGTTTGACGACTTCGGCGATGAACTCCGTTTCCGCCATCGTCGAAGCAGCGAATTCGAGGTAGGTCGCCGGGTTCTCCAGCAGCATGCGCCGCCCGAGCCGGTCCTGCACCCGGTCGACATGGGCGCAGACGCGGGCCAGTGTCGCGGCGTCGTAGGGCACGGGCAGCAGATCGTTGAGGAAAGCACCGCCATGGCTGGCCCAGGCCAGGTGTTCGGAAAAGGATTCCGGCTGGTAGCGGTCGAGCAGGCGGGCCAGGCGATCCAGATGAGCTTCGCAGAGCGGCGATTCGCCGCCGATGGACAGGCCGACGCCGTGGATCGACAGGCAATGGTTCTCGCGGATGCGGCCCAGGTAGTGGTGGAAGGGCCCGCCGTCGACCATGTAGTTCTCGGCGTGGATCTCGAAGAAGCCGATGTCCGGCGCCGACGCGAGGATGTCGCGGAAATGCTCGGGCTTGAGGCCGACGCCACCCCGGGCGGGTAATCCCGGGGCGGGGCTGGCGTTGCCGATCATTGGCCTCATGGTCCGGGCAAGCTCAAGCGATAGGCAGGCGTGCGTAGATCAGGCCTTCTTTTCCTTGAACTCCATGAGCTGGCCGTTGCCGGTCGGCGAGGTCTTGGACATGGTCTTCTCGCAAGTGCCCTTGGGCACCATCGACCAGGCATTGCCCTGGTAGTCCATCTTCGAGGTTCCGGCGCAGGTGGTGCCGGCACCCGCCTTGCAGTCGTTCTTGCCCTTCATGGCCACGCCGAAGCACTTTTCCTTTTCCATGTCCGCCTTCATGGCGCCGCCGTGGGAGGCGGCAAAGGCAGGGGCAGCGGCGATGCTCATGGCGGCGCCAAAGGCAAAGGCGAGGGAAGCGGCGGTCATTGTCTTGTTCATGGTTCATCTCCTTGATCTGTTGAAGGTAGGGGGTGCTGCGTCGCGGGCCGGCGAATTCGATTCGTGCCTGCTGTGACGGTAGTCGGGACGGCCGGCGATTCCTTACAACCTCAAGGAGTTTGGCGATGAACTTTCCGGGTTTCGAGGAAGTTCGCCTCCGGGTGCCGCATACATGCGATTTCCCGCCAATCCTCCGGTGGCGTCAGGTGAAGCTTTCGAACTGCACGCGTTCCGGGGCGATGCCGAGCTTTCCGGCGCTGGTAGCC
>CAIZKA010000538.1 GCA_903933395.1 uncultured beta proteobacterium
AAATCGTCATTCCGGCGAACGCCGGAATCCAGAGGAATCAAGGCGCTGGACACCGGCTTTCGTCGGTGTGACGGCTTATCGAGAACTTCCTTTATTAGCCGGCACTGACGGCACGGCGATATTCAGAAGCGGTAAGGCCCCACCTCCAGGCCCGGATCGCGGCCGGAGACGAGGTCCGCCAGCAACTTCCCCGAGCCGCAAGCCAAAGTCCAGCCCAGCGTGCCGTGGCCTGTGTTGAGCCACAATCCGGCCAACCCGGCGGCCGCCATGTCGCCGATCAGCGGCACATTGCCCGGTGTCGCGGGCCGCAGCCCGGCCCAGCGATCAATTTCGCTTACGGATGCCAGCGCGGGAAACACTTCGCCGATGCGACGCCGCAGTGCTGCGCAGCGCACCGCGTTGACCGAAGTATCGTAGCCGTTGAACTCCGCCGTCCCGGCCACGCGCAGGGTCTGCCCCAGGCGCGAGATGACGATCTTGTGGCCGTCGTCGGTCAGGCTCACCACCGGAGCCGCCACACCTTCCGGCAATGCCAGCGTCACCGAATAGCCCTTGGCCGGATAGACCGGCAGGCGGATGCCCAGCGGCTTCAACAACAGGGGCGAATAGCTGCCCAGCGCCAGCACGGTGATGTCGGCCGAAACGCATTCCCCCGAATCCAGGCGCACGCCCGACAATTTGCCGCCCTCGACCTGCAGGGCCGTCACGCTTTCGCCATGGCGGAAGCGCACGCCACGCGCCGCCGCATGCTGCGCCAGGATTTCAGTGAATTTCCGTGCGTCACCCGACTCGTCATTCGCCGTGTAGGTACCGCCGACTATCGGCACCCGCGAGCCGGCCAGCGCCGGTTCGATGGCGAGACATTCCGCAGCCGTTTGCGGCACCCGTTCGCAGCCGAATTCGCGCATCAGCGCCGCCTGCCGGATGGCGTGTTCGAATTCAGCGGAGTCCGTGTAGAAATGCAGGATGCCGCGCTCGAGTTGATCGTACTCGAGCGCCAATTCACGCCGCAATGACTGCAGGGCGGTGCGGCTGGCGAGCCCCAAACGCACGATGGCGCCGACATTGGCCCGCGCCCGCTCTGCCGTGCATTCGCGCAGGAAGCGCAGGCCCCAGCCCCATTGCGCCGGATCGGCGCGCAGCCGCCACAACAGCGGTGCGTCCTCCTGCCCCAGCCATTTCAGCGCTTTCCACGGCGCCTGCGGATTGGCCCAGGGTTCGGCATGGCTGACGGAAATCTGGCCGCCGTTGGCGAAGCTGGTCTCCTGCGCCGGCAAGGGCTGGCGCTCGATGACCGTGACCTCATGGCCGTCCGCCGCCAGGTACCAGGCACTGGTCACGCCGACGACGCCGGCCCCCAGCACGGTCACGCGCATCGCCCGCCCCTGAAACTATTTGCGCAAAAGTTGATCCGAGTCGCCATGGCCGCGATTATAGTCAGCGTCCGGAGGCAGTCATGAGCACCAAACCCAAGAGCAGCAAGACCGACGCCGAATGGCGCGCGCAGCTGACGCCCATGCAATACCACGTCGCCCGCGAAAAGGGCACCGAGCGCGCCTTCAGCGGCGAGTACTGGGACTGCAAGGATCCCGGCACCTATCGCTGCATAGGCTGCGGCGAACCGCTGTTCGATTCCGCCGCGAAATTCGATTCCGGCTGCGGCTGGCCCAGCTTCACTGCGCCCGTCGCCGCGACAGGCATTACCGAGATTGCCGACAACAGCCTGTTCATGCGCCGCACCGAGGTCGTCTGCAGCCATTGCGGCAGCCATCTGGGCCATGTTTTTCCCGACGGGCCGGCCCCCACGGGCTTGCGCTATTGCATAAACTCGGCGTCGATCGATCTCGAGAAGAAGAAGTAAGCCGGCGCAACCGCTACAATCCGCCCCATGAAATTCCTCTTCGACCTGTTTCCGGTCATTCTCTTCTTCATCGCCTTCAAGGTCTTCGACATCTATATCGCCACCGGCGTGGTGATCGCCGCGACGATGGCGCAGATCGGCTGGGTCTGGCACCGCCACGGCAAGGTCGACACCATGCTCTGGGTCGGCCTCGGCCTGGTCGTGGTCTTCGGCGGGGCGACACTGATCCTGCACGATGAAACCTTCATCAAATGGAAGCCGACCATCCTCTACTGGCTGTTCGCCGTGACATTGTTCTGCTCCGCGCAGTTCTTCGGCAAGAACCTGATCCGCGCCATGCTGGACAAGCAGATGGAACTCCCCGAGACCCTCTGGCCCCGGCTCAATTACGCCTGGATAGGTTTCTTTGCCGTGATGGGCGTGGTGAACCTGTGGGTCGCGTTCAACTTCAGCACCGATACCTGGGTCAGCTTCAAACTCTTCGGCGGCATGGGGCTGATGATCGTCTTCATCGTCCTGCAGGGCGTGTTGCTGGCCAAGTACATCCCCGAAGACAAGGAACCCGCCGCTCCTTCTGCCGGGGACAAGGGTTAGTCATGCTCTATGCCATCGTCGGCGAAGACGTGCCGGACAGCCTCGAACAGCGCCTCGCCACCCGTCCGGCGCATGTCGCCCGCCTGCTCGAACTGGATGCCGCGGGGCGCCTGGTGCTGGGCGGCCCGTTTCCGGCGATCGACAGTCCCGACCCCGGACCGGCGGGATTTTCCGGCAGCCTGATCGTCGCCGAGTTCGAATCGCTGGCGGCGGCGCAGGCCTGGGCCGACGCCGACCCCTATGTCGCCGCCGGCGTCTATGCCCGCGTCGCGGTGCGACCCTTCAAGCAGGTATTCCCGAAATCGTGAGCGTGATCGACGCCATGCGGGACAAGCTTGCCGCGCTCGACCCCGTCACCATCGAGATCATCGACGACTCGGCGAAACATGCCGGCCACGCCGGCGCCAAAGGCGGCGGCGGCCACTTCCGGCTGGCCATTGTTTCGGCGCGATTCGCCGGTTGCAGGACAATGGAAAGACATCGCTTGGTGTATGATGCGCTCGGCCCGCTGATGAAGCGGGAAATTCACGCACTCAGCATCAGCGCCAAAACTCCCGACGAACACTGACAACCCGACCTTTCAGGAACCACGATGAACCGTACCTTACGCCATGTCCTTCTGCTCGCCTTCGCCGTTTCGGTGACTTCAACGCCCTCCTTTGCCCAGAAGAAGGCGGAAGCTGCGCCCAAGGCCGATGCCGCAAACTTCGCCACCGTCAATGGCAAGGGAATTCCGAAGACCCGTGCCGATGCGCTGATTGCCGGCCAGGCCGCGCAAGGCCAGCCCGACTCGCCCGAACTGCGCAAGGCCGTGATGGAAGAACTGGTCCGTCGCGAAATCCTGACGCAGGAAGCCGTCAAGAAGGGCTTCGACAAGAAACCCGAGATCCAGGGCCAGGTGGACCTCGCCCGCCAGGGAGTGCTGATCGGCGCCTATCTCAACGACTACGTAAAGAGCCATCCGGTCACCGACGAGCAGATCAAGAAGGAATACACCGAAATCACCGCCAAGCTCGGCAACAAGGAATACAAGGCCCGCCACATCCTGGTCGAAACCGAAGACCAGGCCAAGGCCATCATCGTCAAGCTGAAGAAGGGCGACAAGATCGACGATCTGGCCAAGGAGTCCAAGGATCCCGGATCCAAGGACCGCGGTGGCGATCTGGGCTGGGCCAATCCTGCCTCATTCGTGCCGCCTTTCTCGGCAGCCATGATGAAACTGGAAAAAGGCAAGTTCACCGAAGTCCCGGTCAAGACCGATTTCGGCTGGCACGTGATCCTGCTCGAAGACACGCGCGAACTCAAGCTGCCGCCGATGGAAGAAGCCAAGCCCCAGATCGCCCAGCAGCTTCAGCAGCGCATGGTGCAAAAGCACATCGACGAACTGCGTGCCAAGGCCAAGGTCGAATAAGCCGCTCCGGCGGCATCAGGAAAACGGGAGCCGAGGCTCCCGTTTTTTTATGGCTTGACCGAAGTAACCATGGGATTTGCCGAAGTCCGCGACCGGCCATCACCGGCCATTGCTGACCCTGCCGGAATTTCCTCCTCTGGACTCCGCCGGATGACCGGTTTACGGCAACCTACTTGAATCCTTCTTTGGCTCGACCCGGCCA
>CAIZKA010000539.1 GCA_903933395.1 uncultured beta proteobacterium
CGCAGCGCATGCGCTGCGAAACCCCGCCTCGCCCCCTCGCGGGGAGGCTTCTAGTCAGCTCGCTTCGCTCGACTATCACTCACCACTCCGAGCAAGATGTCTCACGGTAACGATTGATGCAGCGTCCCCTGCTGGTTTCCGTTTTCATCGTCGCCTCCTGCGGGCTGGCCTACGAGTTGATCGCCGGCGCGCTGGCGAGCTACCTGCTGGGCGACTCGGTGATGCAGTTTTCCACCGTGATCGGCGTCTACCTGTTCGCCATGGGCATCGGTTCGTGGCTCTCGAAACACGTCGCCGCCGCATCTGTGTCCGGGCTGCTGGTGCGCTTCATCCAGATCGAATTGCTGGTCGGCCTGCTTGGCGGCCTCTCGGCCGGGCTGCTGTTCCTGCTGTTCACGCTGCACGCCGGGCCCTTCCGCTTCACGCTCTACGGCCTGGTGCTGCTGATCGGCATCCTGGTCGGCCTCGAAATTCCTCTGATCATGCGCATCCTCAAGCGCGAGGTGGCGTTCAAGGATCTCGTCGCGCAGGTGCTGACCTTCGACTACATCGGCGCGCTGGCGGTGTCGGTGCTGTTCCCGTTGCTGCTGGCGCCGCATCTGGGCCTGGTCAGGAGCGCACTGCTGTTCGGCCTGCTCAATGCCCTGGTCGCCGCCTGGGCGCTGTGGCTGTTCCGCGCGCAGATCGGAACCTTGGCGCTGCTGCGGGCACAGTGCATCGCGGTGATCGGTGCCCTGGCCCTCGCCTTCGGTTTCGCCGGCCACTTCGTCAGCCTGGCCGAAGCCAACCTCTACAACGAGGACATCGTGCATGCCGAGTCCAGTCCCTACCAGCGCATCGTCGTCACGCGCTGGCGCGATGAGGTCCGGCTGTATCTGAACCACAACCTGCAGTTTTCCTCGCGCGACGAATACCGCTACCACGAAGCGCTGGTGCATCCGGGCCTGGCCGCCCTGCCCGGTGCACGCCGCGTGCTGGTGCTGGGCGGCGGCGACGGCATGGCGGTGCGCGAAATCCTCAAGTACCCGCAGATCGACAGCATCACGCTGGTCGACCTCGATCCGCGCATGACCGAACTGTTTTCGCAATCGCCCATGCTGGTCGAGCTGAACAGCGGCGCGCTGGCTTCGAAGAAGCTTGCGATCATCAATGCCGACGCCCTGCAATGGCTGGAGCAATCGACGGAGATGTTCGACTTCGTCGTCGCCGATTTTCCCGATCCCTCCAACCACAGCCTGGGCAAGCTCTACTCGACGGCCTTCTACCGCCTCCTGAAGCAGCACGTCGCCGAAACCGGCAGCATCGTGGTCCAGGCCACCTCGCCGATGTATGCGCGCGAAAGCTTCTGGACCGTGGTCGCCACGCTGGAAGCCGCCGGCTGGCAGACCGCGCCCTACCATGCGCTGGTGCCCAGCTTCGGCGAATGGGGCTACATCCTCGCCGGCCGTCGCGACTACCGGGCGCCGGCGACCATCCCGGTGCCGACGCGCTTCATCACCCCGGACGCGCTGCCGGCGCTGTTCCACTTCCCCGCCGACATGGCGCGCATCCCCGCCGAACCCAACCGCCTCGACAACCAGAATCTGGTGCGGATTTTCGAGCACGAGTGGGGCAGGGTGCAAACGCATTGATGCTTGATTCCGGTTCGTCAAACTGGCACCATTGCATTACAAATGCAATGCAAGGAGACTCCATGAAAACCGCTGCCATTCCCGCCGTCCGCGTTCCGCCGGAGCTGCGCCAGGCCGCTGAAGAATTGCTCGCAGACGGCGAAACCCTGTCCGGTTTCGTCGAGGATGCCGTGCGGCGCAACGTCGAGTATCGACAGGCACAGGCGGCGTTCATCGAGCGCGGCCTCGCCTCGCGTGACGCGGCCCGCGCATCCGGCCGCTACGTCAAAGCCTCGACAGTGCTCGGAAAGCTAAAGCGGCGTTTGACGACGGCACACAAAAAGGCGGCTGCCGCCAGATGAAGAAATTCGTCGTCCGCTTCACGGAGGAAGCGGAAGCGGATTTGTTGCGCCTGTTCGACTTTCTTCTGGAACGTGACATCGGCGCCGCGGAGCGGGCAGAACAGGCCATCGCCAAGGCCGTCGAATTGCTGCAGATATTCCCGTTCTCCTGCCGCAAGGCGGCAGGCGGTGCCGGTGGCGCCTTCCTGCGCGAACTCATCATTCCCTTCGGCAATACGGGCTATGTCGCGCTGTTCGAGATTGAGGCGGACGGCTACGTGACGATCCTCGCGCTCCGGCACCAGCGCGAAGACGACTACCACTGATGCGCAGGCGCGACTTCCTCGCCGGCGTATCGGCCACCGGACTTCTGGCGGCCTGTGGCGCCAAGGCTATCCCGCCACTGCCACCGGGGATTCTGTCGGGCGCGAATGACACGCTCGGCCATCGTCTGCGCAAACCCGATTTCCCCGCACCGACGGAAATGCGGCGCACCACAGTGGCGATTGTCGGCGGCGGCATCGGCGGGCTCTCGGCGGCATGGAAGCTGGCGCGCGCCGGTTGCGACGACTTCCTGCTGCTGGAAATGGAACATGAAGCCGGCGGCAATTCGCGCGCCGGCAGGAACGAGGTCTCGGCGCATCCGTTGGGCGCCCACTACCTGCCGCTGCCGCCGCGCGAGTCGCGCGCCACGCGCGCTTTGCTGGCCGAGCTCGGCGTGCTGCAGGGCGACCCCGATGCCGCACATCCGGCCTACGCCGAGGAATATCTTTGCCATGCGCCGCACGAGCGCCTTTATACCAACGGCTACTGGCAGGACGGCCTGTGGCCGACGCTCGGCGTGCCGAAGGCCGAGCGCGAGCAATACGCCCGTTTCCAGGATCAGGGCGCCGAACTGCGCCGGCGCCGCGACGCCTCCGGCCGGCGCGCCTTCGCACTGCCGCTGGCGCTGTCCGGCCAAGATCCGCAACTGCTGGCGCTGGACCGCATCACTCTGCGCGACTGGCTGCAGCGAGAAGGCTACACCGCGCCGGGCCTGCTCTGGCTCACCGACTACGCCTGCCGCGACGACTACGGCACGTCCGCCGCGCAGACTTCGGCCTGGGCCGGGCTGCACTACTTCGCCTGCCGCGACGGCGAGGGGCAGGTGTTGACGGCGCCGGAAGGCAATGCCTGGCTGGCGCGCGGACTGGCGCGGGCGGCGGCAGGGCGGGTGCAGCAGAACGCGCTGGTGTTCCGCGTCGAGCAGCGCAAAAAGGACAGCGTCTGCGACGTCTACCTCGCCGCGGAAAACCGCAGCATCCGCATCATCAGTCGCGAGCTGATCTGGGCCGCGCCGCTGTTCCTGATCCCGCACGTGTTCGCAGCACCCCGCCCGGAGTGGCTGGCGGCGATCCGTGGCGCCGAATATGCACCCTGGATCGTGGCCAACCTGACATTGACGGAAGCACCGCAGACCCGCGCCGGACACCCGCTGGCCTGGGACAACGTGCTGCACGACAGCGCGGCGCTGGGCTACGTGGTGGCGACCCACCAGCAGCTGCGCTACGCACCGGGGCCGACGGTGATCACCTGGTACCGCGCACTGCAGGAGGAATCGGCGTCCCGCCAGCGCCGACTTCTGCAGGGGCGCGAGGCCTGGGCCGAAGAAATCCTCACCGACCTGTCCCGGCCCCACCCCGAAATCCGCGAGCTGACGACCCGGATAGACGTCCACCGCCATGCCCACGCCATGATCCGCCCCCTGCCCGGCCGCCTGTGGGGCGGCAGCCGCCAGGTTTTCGAAAAGGGCGGGGCCGGCATCCAGTTCGCCCATGCCGACGTGTCCGGCCTGTCGCTGTTCGAGGAAGCCAACTACCGCGGCGTGCTGGCCGCCGAGCGCACACTGGCCCGGCTCGGCGTATCCTTTGCATCCTCCCTATGAACGGTCTGCACATCCTTGCTGAGTTTCACGCCTGCGACGGCGACCGCCGCCTGCTGCACGATGCCGTGCCGCTGGCCGCGCTGTGTCGCCGTGCCTGCGCCGGCGCCGGGCTGACGGTGGTCGCCGAGGCCTTTCACCAGTTCCCCGATGCCGGCGCCACCGGCGCCCTGGTGCTGGCCGAATCGCACCTGGCGATCCACACCTGGCCGGAGCTGGACGCCGTCACGCTCGACCTTTACGTCTGCAACTATAGCCAGGATAATCGCGCTGCCGCGGAAGCGGCCTACGATGCGCTGAAAGCGGAATTCAAGCCGCAACGCGTCGTGCGCCACGATGTCAGGCGTGGCGCGACAGCGTCGGCGACGCCGGCACATACACATTAGGAAGGTGCTGAGCTAGTGTCATACCGTCATTCCGGCAGATGCCGGAATCCAGAATATTCCAGGCGCTGGACACCGGCATTCACCGGTGTGACGGCTTATCCGCTGCTTCCATAGGAAACCATGGCTATTCGGCTGTTTTTCTTCCTTCTGGTTTTTGCCAACCTGATCTTCTTTGCCTGGGCGAAGGGCTACTTCGGCCAGGTCGACGACAACCGCGAACCGCAACGACTCGCGGGGCAGTTGCAGGCCGAGAAGCTGCGCATCGTGCGCAACATCAAGACGGCGGAGCCGAAAAGGCCGGATCAGGCCTGCCGCCTCATCAACGGCCTGAACGCGACGGAAGCCGGGAACCTTCAATCGGCCGTGAAAACCGCCGGCGGCGAAGCGACCATCCTTCCGCTGCCGGAACCGAAGCCCTACCTTGTGGTGATCTCCGATCTGCCCAACAAGGCCGCCGCCGAGAAAAAGGCCGCGGAACTGACCCGCTACGGCGTCGCCGAACAGACCGCCGTCGAACTGGAAGGCGGCCGCTACGAAATAGTGCTCGGCAGTTTCGCGGCCGAAGCGGCGGCGCACGAAATGCTGCAGGGGCTGGTGAAGCGGGGGATCAAGTCGGCCCGCGTGGACAACCGCGAACAGCCCGCACCGAAGATCCGGGTCGAAGTCCGCGGGCCGGCCCAGGACCTGTTGCGGCAACTGCCACAGCTGATTGCGCCTTATGCCGACGCCACTGTCGGCGAATGTACGTCGTGACCTGGGTGGTCGGACTCACCGGCGGCATCGGCAGCGGCAAGAGCGCGGCGGCCGACCTGTTCGCCGCACACGGCGCCGCGGTCATCGACACCGATGCCATCGCCCATGATCTGACCAAGCCCGGCGGCGGCGCCATGCCGCTGATTCGCGCCGGATTCGGCGACGGCGTCGCGGCTGCCGACGGCGCGCTCGACCGTGCCGCAATGCGCGCCGTGGTCTTCGCCGACCCGCCGGCGCGCAAGCGCCTCGAAGCCATCCTGCATCCGCTGATTCGAGAGGAAAGCGAACGCCAGCTTGCGGCGGCCGCAACGCCTTATGCCATCCTCGTAGTGCCGCTGCTGATCGAAGCCGGGGACTACCGCAAACGGGTGAACCGGATCGCCGTGGTGGATTGCGCCGAGGCGACGCAGATTGCCCGTGTCATGAGCCGCAGCGGGCTGGCGCGGCCCGAGATCGAGCGCATCCTGGCGGCGCAGGCCACGCGCGCCCAGCGTCTCGCCGCGGCCGACGACGTCATCGACAACGATGGCGAACTTGCCGCGCTGGCGCCCCAAATTGAGCGCCTGCACGGGAATTATTTGGCATTGGCGCAGCGCCTTGGTTGAGATTTGCACCGGAATGGGTCACAATCCCAATAATTTTCCCCACTCGGCAAGCGCGTGATTACTTACGAATACCCTCTCAGCGAGCGCGTTCGCACGCTTTTGCGGCTCGAAGACCTGTTTGACAAAGTCACGCATTTCGCGGCCGCGGACGGCGCCATGGAGCACCACGTCGCGCTGGTCACGCTGTTCGAAATTCTCGAAGTCGCGGGCCGCGCCGAACTGAAATTCGACCTGGTGCAGGAACTCGAACGCCAGCGCCAGATCCTGCTGTCCTTCCGCAACAACCCGGAAATTTCCGAAGATGCGCTCTCCGGCGCACTTTACGAAATCGAGCAGGCCAGCTCGATGCTGCTGGCCATGCACGGCAAGATCGGCCATTACCTGCGCGAAAACGAATGGCTGATGACGATCAAGAATCGCGCCGCGATCCCCGGCGGCGTCTGCGAGTTCGACCTGCCGGGTTACCACTACTGGCGGCATCGCGACTCGGCCCTGCGCCAGCAGGACATAAAGGGCTGGATCGCGCCCATGATGCCGATCCGCGCCGGCCTGGCCATCGTCCTGCGCCTCTTGCGCGCCTCGGGCCGCTCGGAGCACCAGACGGCGCAGCGCGGTGCCTTCCAGCTCATGCTGGGTGGTCGCAGCGCGCAACTGATCCGCCTCAAGACCGGACAGGGCGACCCCTGCCTGCCGGAAATTTCGGCCGGCAAGTTCGCCATCAACATCCGCTTCCTGCGTCCCGACATGGACCAGCGGCCGCGGCAGATCGACTCACCGGTCAACTTCGAACTCACGCTGTGCAACCTGTAGGTCCCGCTGCACCCCGTGTCGTCACCTGTCCCAGTTGCGGCCGGCCCGTTGATTGGGTCGCCGAAAACCGCTACCGGCCGTTCTGCTCGGCGCGCTGCAAGGGTGTCGACCTCGGCGCCTGGGCGACGGAAAAGTATCGCGTCGCGGCCACCGAAGAGCCGCACCCGGAAGATCAGTCGGAGTGAAAAGCCGGCGATCCGGTGAATAAGTCCGAATTCGTCATTCCGGCGAACGCCGGAATCCAGGCGGCCGTTTCTGGATCCCGGGTCAAGCCCGGGATGACGTAGCGAACTAGATTTCCCAGGCAGCGCGTATCGCGGCGATGCCGTGGGCGCCGGCGCGCTGCGCGGCATCGAAGTCCGCGCGCGATAATCCGCCCAAGGCAAAAGTCGGCAGTGGCGGCACGGCGAGCGCTGTTGCCAATCCATCCCAGCCGATGCCGGCCACGCCCGGATGGCCGATCTTCTCCCGCACCGGGCCGAACACCGCAAAATCACAGCCCAGCCGCGCAGCCATTTCGAGTTCTGTGGACGCATGGCAGGAGGCCGCGACCAGCGCGAAATCCGGCCGCGCCGTTTGCTCCGCCAGTTGTCGTGCCGGCAGGTGCACCCCGTCCGCCCCGGCGGCAGCCGCCAGCCCAAGGTCGCCATTGACCAGCACCCGCGCGCCGTATTGATGACAAAGATCGACCGCGGCATGGACGAAGGCCGAGCGGCGCGCGGCTTCGAGCCTGGGCTCGCGCAACTGCACCAGCCGGAGGCCGCCTTCCAGCGCATGCGCAAGTGCCATCAGCTGCGCATCGATACCGATCTCGCCGGCATGGGTGATGGCGTAAAAATCCGGCAGCGCCAGCGCGGCGAGCACCGGCGCATTGGCCGGCAGCATGGGTGAAACCGTCAGTCCGTCGGCGCGCTGCCAGGCGAGCGCGCTATGCACGTGGTCGTGCAGTTCGCCGCACCAGTCGCGGACGCGGAAGAAGTTGAGCCGGACATGGGCGTGCTCATAGACATGTTCGCGGCGCAGCCAGGGATCAGCGCGCGTCACGCCGATGCCGAGTTCCTCACCCAGCTCGCGAACCAGTGCGGCATGCGGCGTTTCGCCCGGCTCGACCTTGCCGCCGGGGAATTCCCAGTAGCCGGGATAGAAGGTGCCCGGCGCGCGCTGGCCGAGCAGAAATTCCATCGCGCCATCGGCCGCGCGTCGCTCGATGACGGCGGCGGCGACTTCGGTGAGTTTCATTTTCCCTGGCTGGCAATGAGCGTCAGCTTGTCATTCCGGCGAAAGAACGTCACCCCGGACTCCGATCCGGGGCCGGAATCCAGAACGGTCGGCAGAAAACCTCTGGATTCCGGGTCAAGCCCGGAATGACGGACCGTGGGGGTAGCTCTGGATTCCGGGTCAAGCCCGGAATGACGGACCGTGGGGGTAGCTCTGGATTCCGGGTCAAGCCCGGAATGACGAACCGACGGGGCCGACCTGGATTCCGGGTCGAGCCCGGAATGACGTGGCTGAGGTTCATGGCTGATCACGTCATTTTTTTGCCGGGGCCGCCGGCTTTTTTGTGTGCCGCCCAGCATGGTCGCGGGCGAACTGCCAGGCGACGCGGCCGCTGCGCGAGCCGCGCATCAGGCTCCATTGCAGGGCCTCGCCGCGCGC
>CAIZKA010000540.1 GCA_903933395.1 uncultured beta proteobacterium
GAGATCATCGGCTACACCCTGGACGAACTCGCCCCGGTCTCGATCGAAACATGGATGAAGCTTGCCCACCCGGATGATCTGAACCTGTCTGGAGAACTGCTCGAGAGACACTTCGCCGGCGAGCTCGACTATTACGAATGCGAATCCCGCATGCGCCACAAGGATGGCCGCTGGGTCTGGGTGCTGGACCGGGGCAAGGTGGCGAGCCGGACGGCGGAAGGCAAACCCTTGATGATGTTCGGCACCCACATGGATATCACCGAGCGCAAGCAGACCGAGCAACGCCTGGACCGTCTTCTGGTCGAACAGAAAGCGCTGCTGGAAAATGAACTGATCGGCATCGTGACGGTGAAGGACCGCGTGATCGTCTGGGCCAATCCAGCCTTTGAAAAAATGCTCGGCTACGCTCATGGAGAACTGGCTGGCAAGGCCACCCGCAACAACTATCCGAGCGAAGAGGCCTACCTGGCCTTTGGCGCTGCCGCCTACCCGGTACTTGCTGCCGGGAAGCTTTTCCGCTCCCAGTTCGAGCATGTGCGCAAGGACGGCAGTCGCGTCTGGCTGGACGTGAGCGGGGCATTCCTGGATCGGGAAGCCGGGGAAACGCTGTGGGGATTTGTCGATATTTCGCAGCATGCCCGGACGGTGGCGGAACTCAAACGTTCGAATGCCGAGCTGGAACAATTCAGCTATTCCATCTCGCACGACATGCGCCAGCCGCTGCGCATGGTTTCCAGCTACATGCAACTGCTCGAGAAGAGCCTGACCGATCAGCTTGATGGCGAGCAGCGCGGGTACTTCGACTTTGCCATCGACGGCGCCAGGCGCATGGACGGGATGATGCTGGGGCTGCTCGACTACTCGCGCGTCGGGCGCAAGGGCGAACCGCCGGCGTGGATCGAAAGCCGTGCCTTGCTCGACGAAGCCTTGCTGTTCCTGCAACCGGCGATTGCCGAGGCGCAGGCAGATATCCGCATTGAAGGCGTGTGGCCGAAGGTTCTTGTCAGCCCGGATGAAATGCTGCGGCTGATACAGAATTTGATCGGCAACGCCCTCAAGTTCCGCGTTGCCGGGCGCACACCGGAAATTACGTTGACCTCCGGCAGCGTCGGCGGGACGTCGGCGCTTCAGGTATGGCGTGTCAGCGTCACCGACAACGGCATCGGCATCGTCCCCAACCAGATCGACCGCCTGTTTCAGGTCTTTCAGCGCCTGCAAAGTCGTGCCGACTTTGAAGGCACCGGCATCGGACTGGCGCTGTGCCGCAAGATCGCCGAGCACCATGGCGGCAAGATATGGGCCGAGTCGGCGGGCGAAGGTCTGGGCAGCACCTTCAAGCTCAGCCTGCCGATGACTCTCCCGGCAACGGAGAAATCCGATGAGTGACGCCCCCCTTCGTTATCTGTCGAAGCTGCTGGGCTTTGCCGTGCTCTATGCGCTGCTGGGCAAGGCAGTGCTGCTGTTTTTTTCGACCAATGGCATTGTCAGTGTTGTCTGGCCGCCGAGCGGATTGGCGCTGGCCGCGCTGCTGATCGGCGGCCAGCGGTATTTTCCGGGCGTGTTCCTTGGCGCGTTTCTGGTAAACATCATGGCCGGTCTTGCCCCGGGCGCGTCGGTCGCGATTGCAACGGGCAGTACCCTGGAAGCGCTGCTCGGTGCCTGGCTGCTGACTCGCCGGGGGAAACTTGACCTCGATCTGCGATCCTTGAGGTCCTACCTGCATCTTGTCGGCTTGGGCGGTTTCCTTGCCAGCAGCGTCGCTGCGCTGAGCGGGGCGACAACACTTCTGGTTTCGGGGCTCCTGAACGTCGGCACCTACTGGCCGAGTGTTCTGACCTGGTGGATGAGCGACACCCTGGGCATTGTGCTGATTACCCCGTTGATTCTGGTTTGGCGACGGATCCCGCGGGGTGATTGGGCGCCGCAGAGAATCGTTGAGCTTACGCTGCTGAGTGCTGTGACCGTGATGGCCGGCCAGATTGTTTTCCTTGGTTGGTACAGTGCCGCATTCGGAAAAATCGCTCTCGGATACTGGATGTTCCTGTTCAAGACCTGGACGGCGGTACGCATGGGCATCCACGGCGTGGTGCTGCTGGTGGTCATTTCGGCAATCCAGGGGCTGTGGGGCGCGGGGCTGGGCGTGGGCTTCTTTGCCCATGACATTGCCAAAACCGGGCTTTTCAATTACTGGTATTACACACTGGTGCTGTCCTTCGTGGGTATGGCGCTGGCGACCTACCTGAGCGAACGCCAGCAGCTGGAAGTCAGCTTGAAAGACAGCGAACTGCGCTACCGCACGGTAGCCGACTTCACCTCGGACTTGGAATACTGGATCATGCCGGACGGCGCCTTGCGCTATGTGTCGCCCTCGTGCAAGCAAATCACCGGGTACACAGCGGACGAGCTTTACGCTGATCCGGGGTTGCTGACGCGGATCATTCACCCTGATGATCAGCATCTCTGGGCCGAACATACCCATCACGTCACCGCCCAAGGCGTACCGAAAGCGATTGATTTCCGCATCCGCACCAAGGACGGTGCGGACCTATGGATATCCCATCTATGTCGGCCCGTGGTGGACGATGGCGGACAGGCGCTTGGACTGCGCGGCAGCAACCGCGAAATTTCCGAGCAAAAAAAGGCCGAGGCGGAACTCCAGCGCAGCCATGCCGATCTGCGGCGCTTCTCTGAAATCACCGCCCACCACCTGCAGGAGCCGGCACGACGGATGGCCAGCTACGCCGAACGACTGGGCAAGCAACTGGCCGGCAAACTTGACGACCCCGAGGCCAGGCTGTCGCTCGACTTCATCAGCCAGCAGGCGCGCTACCAGCAAAACATGCTGCGCGATGTCGAACGCTACCTGGCGGCCGATCAGCCGCGCGGCGAGATCGCGTTGTCCGATGCGCGCCAGACCGTCACCGCCCTGCTGGCGCGAGCGCAAGACCGGATCAGCGCCGCCGGTGCCGAAATCACCGTCGGCGAGTTGCCGCCGGCCTGGATCGACGCTCCGCGTCTGGCCGATCTGTTCGAGATCGTGCTCGGCAACGCCCTGCAACATGGTGGCGCAGAAAGTCGGCGCCGGCGGGACGGCGCTCCCGAGAGCAATGCGGCGCCGCCCGATGGCGAAGCCGCCCCGCTGCACATCACCCTCGACGGCGAGCGCATCGGCACTCTGGTGCGCTACCGCGTCAGCGACAACGGCCCGGGCATCGAAGCGCAATACCGTGAGCGCGTGTTCCGCGCCTTCGAACGGCTGGAGTCAGGCGGCGCGGGCACCGGCATCGGCCTCGCCATCGTGCGTCGCATTGCCGAGAGTTGCGGCGGGCGGGCCTATATTGATGTCGCGCAAGGCGGCGGCTGCCGTGTTGTGTTCGAATTATCCGCAAAGGAAACAACATGACTACTGAACAACCGCGTTTCGTCATCCTGCTCGCCGAAGACGAGCCGGCCGACGCGCATCTGGTCAAGGCGGCCCTGGCCGAAAATGAAATCCCGGCCGACCTGCATCATGTGGTTGATGGTCGCGAGGCGTTCGAATTTCTGCGCCGGCAAGGCCCGCGCTTTGCCAACGCGCCGCGCCCGAATTTGATCCTGCTCGATCTCAACATGCCGCGCATGGATGGCCGTGAATGCCTGGCGGCACTCAAGCAGGACGCGACCCTGCGCGATATTCCGGTGGTGATTCTGACGACTTCCGAGGTCGAGCGCGATGTCGTCGCCTCATATCATCTCGGCGCCGCCGGCTACATTACCAAGTCGGCAGATATGTTGCAGTATCTCGCCGCCATTCGTGGCCTCGGTCATTACTGGATCGGTCTGGTGCGCCTGCCGCACCAGTCACAGTGAATTCGGGGAAATCCCATGACTGAACCACTTCAGGACAAGCTGTTGATTCTCGTCGTCGAGGACGATCCCGGCGACTTCGGCCTGGTGCGGGTGCATCTGCGCCAGGCCGGTTTTGGTCACGCCGGCGGCCCGGAGCCACGGTGGGCCAAGACACTGGCCGAGGGCATGGCAGCGGCCCTATCTGGCCGACCCGATGCCATCCTGCTCGATCTGTCGCTGCCGGATTCAAGCGGACTGGATACCGTGCGCGCCATGCGCGCTGCCGCGAGCGATGTGCCGATCGTGGTGCTGACCGGCAATGACGAGCACCATCTTGCCCTTGATGCGCTCGAAGCCGGGGCGCAGGATTATCTGGTCAAGGGCCAATTCGATCAAGAGATGCTGGGCCGCGCCCTGCACTACGCCCTGGTGCGCGGCAAGCTCGAACAACAACTCCTGCGCCACCAGCAACACCTGGAGGAGATGGTGACCGAAAGAACGGTTGAACTGTCGCGAGCCCGTGACGATGCCGAAGCCGCCAACCGGGCCAAGAGCATCTTCCTCGCCAACATGAGCCATGAACTGCGCACGCCGATGAACGGCGTCATGGGCATGACTGATCTGGCGCTGCGCCGCGCCACCGACCCGCAGCAGATCGACTGGCTCAAAAAAAGCCAGGGCGCCGCGAAACACCTGCTTTCCGTCATCAACGACATTCTCGACATTTCCCAGATCGAATCCGAGCGCCTGGTTCTGGAGGAGAAGAATTTCTCGCTGGCAGGCGCCATTGATGACGTGCGGCAAATGCAGGATGCACCGGCCCGGGCCAAAGGCCTGAGCCTGTCGTGGAATAGCGATCCTGCCTTGCCCGATCTGCTGTGCGGTGACGCGATGCGTCTGCGCCAGATCCTGCTCAACTTCACCGGCAATGCCATCAAGTTCTCCGAGCGCGGTCAGATCACCGTGCGTGCCATGGTCGCCGAGGAAGACAGCCTCGGCGTGCTGCTGAAGATCGAGGTCGCCGATCAGGGCATTGGCATCAGCACCGAGCAGCAGGCCCGGCTGTTCCACGCGTTTGCCCAGGCCGACGGCTCGATGAACCGCAAATACGGCGGCACCGGGCTTGGGCTGATCATCTCCAAACGCATCGCGCTCCTGATGGGCGGTGATGCGGGAGTGATCAGCGAGGAAGGGCAAGGCAGCACCTTCTGGGCAACAATCCGGCTCAGGCGGGCGGGCGCCGGCGAGCAGCCCGACGCCAGTGCTCCAGCGGAACCGGCGCGCGACACGTTGGCGAGACTATTCCCGGGCGTTCGCGTGCTGGTGGCCGAAGACGAACCGGTGAACCGCGAGGTGATGATGTTCCTGCTGGAGGACGCGGGCCTCGCGCCGGAGGCCGCCTGCAATGGCCAGGAAGCCGTCGAGATGGCGCGCGCTGGCGGCTACGCCCTGATCCTGATGGATATGCAGATGCCGGTGCTGAACGGACTGGAGGCCACCCGTGCCATTCGTTTGCTGCCCGGCCTGGCGGCCATCCCGATCCTGGCCCTGACCGCCAATGCCTTCGACGAAGATCGCGATGCGTGTCTCGCCGCCGGCATGAATACGCATATCGGCAAACCGGTGGAGCCGGATGCCCTTTGCGAGATCGTGCTGCGTTGGTTGCAGAAGCCACCAGATTCAATATCACTCTGAGGCAACCGGACGAGATTCAAGGCGTGGCGGAAACCAACGTCGTTGGCGCAACGGGTTTGAACCGTGATCCGAATTCCGTCGATAGCGCCACCCAACCAGGTCGGGGCTGAACGGCAGGGAACTGAACTGAGGCAGTCCATAGTGAGCAACCGGGCTTTGCCGACATCCGGATTCATCGCCGTCCGGCCAACGCCGATCTCTCAATCGCGCAAGTGAGCGGCTTGAAAGCAGATGCATGAACTGCTGCGCGCACAGAAGGTCGCAAGCTTCAAGCGGCCGGAGCGCAGGGAGGCGGTGAGCCCGTTCCCGCTCAGTCCGGCGGGCGAAATCCTTAAGCGGCATTTGCGTGAGATGATCGCGGCCAGGATGGAAGACGAAAGGGCGGGGGCCCGGGCATGAAGATACGCATCATCGGCGGCGGTCCCGCCGGTCTTTACTTCGCGGCGCTGATGAAGCGCGAAGACCCGGCACACGATGTCGTGGTCTTCGAGCGTGGCCCGCGCGACGCGACCTGGGGTTTCGGCGTGGTGTTTTCCGATCGTGCCCTGGAGTTTCTGCGCGCCGACGACGAAGCCATGTACCAGTTGCTGACGCCGCTGATGGAGACCTGGCCCGACCTGACCATCGTCCATAACGATACGCCCGTGCCCATCACCGGCAACGGCTTTGCCTCCATCGGACGCCTTGAATTGCTGGGCCGCCTGTACGCCCATGCCGAATCGCTGGGCGTGAAAATCGAGTTCGACAGCGAGGTGACGGCCCTTGGCGATCCCGCGCTGGCCGGCGCCGACCTCATCGTGGCCGCCAACGGCGCCTTCTCCTGGGTGCGCAACGAGAATGAGGACAAGTTCGGCACGATCAGCGACCTGCACCGCAACCGCTTCATCTGGTACGGGACCGGCAAGGCCTTCGACAGCCTGTCATTGACCTTCCGCGAAACCGAACACGGCGTGTTCTGCGCCCATCATTACCGCTACAGCCCGACCATGAGCACCTTCCTCGTCGAGGTCACGGACGCCACCTGGCAGCGCGCCGGTTTCGCGGCGATGAACGAGGAGGACACGATCCGCCATTGCGAGGATGTATTCGCCAGGGACCTTGATGGCAAACCGATACTTTCCAACAAGTCCTGTTGGCGCCAGTTTCCGGCGATTTCGAACCGGCAGTGGAGCTTCGGCAATGTCGTGCTGATGGGCGATGCCCTGCGCACGGCGCATTTCTCGATCGGTTCCGGGACACGCCTGGCTATGGAAGACGCCATCGCGTTGTGGAAGGCGCTGCGCGACACGAGCACTCTGCCCGAAGCCCTGGCCCTCTACCAGGAACGCCGTTTGCCGCCGATGAAGAAGATCCTGGACGCGGCCAATGCCAGCATCCGCTGGTACGAGCGGATGGACGAACTGATCCGCCTGTCGCCGCTCGACTTCGCCTACAGCTACATGAAGCGCACCGGGCGGGTCGATCACGGCGAGGTGGCGCGCCGCGATCCGAAGCTGGCGGCGGCGTGGGAATGCAGCCACCCTGAAATCTTCGGCGGTTCGTATTGACGCGCCGATGCTTTGCCCGTAATGTATACAGTATCCAATAAAAAGTTCAGCGCCCACCAATGGCCGGGCGACAAGGAGGAAACGCCGTGACACGACCGGGGGAAGCCAAGCTCAATCACCTGTTCCAGCCGGGAAAAATCGGCAAGTTCGAGGTCAAGAACCGCATCAAGTACGGCGCCTGCTGCGTCTCCAACTACAACGGACGCGATGGCACCATCACCCCGCGCGAACTGGCGCGGGTGCGCGTCATCGCCGGCACCGGCTGCGGCCTGATCACCAATCAGGGCGCCTACCCTGATGCGCTGGGCGAGGGCAAGTCCTACTTCCGCCAGATCGCCATCCACGACGACAAGTTCCTGCCGCAGTTCGAGATGATCGCGCGCTACATCCACGATGCCGGCGCCATGGCGATGCAGCAGATCCTGCATGCCGGGCGTTACGGCGGCATCGACCTCGGCTACTGCGTCCAGCCTTCCGTGGTGCCGCAGACCCTGCCGCACTTCCGTCCGCCGCGCGAATTGACGAAAGACCAGATCAAGGTCGTCATCGCCCAGCACGCCGACGCGGCCAAGCGCGCCGTACGCGCCGGCTTCGACGCCACCGAGGTCACCAGTTTCATGGGTTACCTGCTGGCCAATTTCAATTCCCGCTTCACCAACCAGCGCACCGACGAATACGGCGGTTCGGTGGAAAACCGC
>CAIZKA010000541.1 GCA_903933395.1 uncultured beta proteobacterium
CTCCTTTGTAATCCACCGGTCTGGCCGTCAATCCGCGCCGCGCCGCCGCCGATTCGGCTTCCTTGCGCCCGACCGCCCAGCTCTCCAGAAGCTTGAGGTCTCCGGCGGCCGGCGCCGAGCCTTTGGCATCTCCCTCATCCATCCCCCGCACCCCGAGTACCGCCGTCTGGCCGGCCGGTGCCGGAGCTTCCTTGTTCCCGATCGCACCGGTCACCGAACGCAGCAGGTCGGAAAATCCTCCGCCCTGGGCCCATGCAGTGGGCGCCAGCGCACAGACCAGCAGCAGGAAGAGAGTAGCCTTCATGAGAGTCTCAAGATAATTCCCTATTCCTCAATATAGCTTATTTGTTTTCCGTGGAAATGCAGCGATTGCAGCCGTGTTCCGACACAGTATTCCCGGGAAGAAAGTTCCAGGAGAGGTATGCAGCGGTGGCGCGGGCGGCAGGGTGATCCGTAACGCCCGTTTCGGTCGAATCCCGACAAAGAACGTCAAAACATCATAATAAGGCGCTTCGAACTCCTCATCCAGGATCCGTCCCGCCTGCCCCTTGCCAACCATGCCAGATACCGGTTCCGACCGCCCCCTTCACTTTCTTGCCCTGAGCTTGCTTGGCGCGGGTTGCATGCTGGTCCTGTGGCCCTTCCTCACCGCACTGGTCTGGGCAGCCATCCTGGTCTCCACCAGCTGGCCGGCCTTTCTCTGGCTGGACCGCAGCGTAGGGCAGCAGCGCACCCTCGCAGCCTGCCTGATGACCCTGTTGGTCACCGTGGTGCTGTTGGGGCCCATAGCGGCCGTGGCCCTGGCCATGGCAGAAAATGCAGCCGAGCTGGGCCGTGCTGCGGCGGTGCTGGTCAGGAACGGATTGCCCGATGCGCCTTCCTGGCTGGCGAGCTTGCCCCTGGTGGGCCAGTCCATCCACAACTACTGGCAGCAGTTCGCGCACGACGGCCAAAGACTCATGGCAGAACTGGAAAGCTTTGCCAAGCCAGCGCAGGCGGCCGCCCTGGCCGGCGGCCGGGTGGTCGGCAAAGGCGTGTTGGACATGACCATTTCCGTACTCCTGGCCTTCTTCTTTTTCCTCCATGGCGAAGCCCTGGCCGGACGCCTGCGCATCGCACTGGAACGGGTCACGGGAGTGCGGGCTGCTTACCTGCTGGGCATTGCGCGCACCACCGTCACCGGGGTGATTTACGGCATCCTCGGTACCGGGCTTGCCCAAGGGGTACTGGCGACCATCGGCTTCGCCGTCGCCGGCGTTCCCGGCGCCGTGCTGCTGGGCGTGGCCACCTTCTTCCTCTCGGTGGTACCGGTAGGACCGCCCCTGGTCTGGGGTAGCGCAGCCATCTGGCTGTTCCAGCAGGGTGAGCCGGGCTGGGCGATATTCGTTGCCGCCTGGGGCTTCTTCGTGGTCAGCACCGTAGACAATGTGATCAAGCCTTTCATCATCAGTCGCGGCGCCAGGCTGCCCTTCGCCGTCGTCCTTCTCGGTGTGCTGGGTGGCCTTCTGGCCTTCGGCGTGATCGGCGTCTTCCTTGGCCCGACCCTGCTGGCGGTGGGCTACCGCCTCGTCACCGAATGGACCGCAGCCGAGTCGGCGCCGACGACGGATGCCGACAGCAACCCGAAACCCTCGGACTGAAGCGGGCAGGCGCTCACAGCCGGTTGGCGAACTCAGCGACTCAGGCGGCCAGTTGCGCCAGCCATTCAGCGGCGCGCTCGACCGCGACGCGCCCGCGCTGTTCCGGCTGACGCAGGTGACGCACCAGCAGGTTTGCTCCGGCGCCGGGGAAGCGCTCGGCAATAGCCGCCAAATAGGATGGCACGGCCGGATCGCTCAGTTTGCACTCGGCGAAACCGGCCGGTTCGCCTTTCTCGCAGAGGACGAAGTCGATCTCGCGGCCCTCCTTGTCGCGCACATAGTGCAAGCTCATTGCGCGGCCGGCCGAATCCTGCAGAAAATGGGCATGCCGCAGGAGCATCGTGGCGCAGGCATTCTCGAAGCGGGCACCTTCGTCGCCCTGCACCAGACCGGTGTCGAAGAAATAGACTTTCGGTTCCTTGAGCAGGGCGCGCGCAATGTTGCGGTGGAAGGGCCGCACCGTGAACACGATGTGCAGCGCCTCCAGAATTTCCAGGTAGCGCCCGAGCGTTGTCGGCGATATCTGCAGGTCGCGCGCGAGCGAAGCCAGCGACAGCGTCGACCCGACGCGGCTTCTGAGCATGTCCACAAAGACGCGCATCGCGCGAATTTCTGCAACCCGCGAAAACTCGAGAATGTCTTCGCGGATCATGCCCTCGAGGTACAGGGTCCTCCAGCGCCCGGCATCCCCTTCCTCCTCTGCCAAGAACGGCTCGGGGAATCCTCCTCGTTCGAGGATGCGCGCCAGCGCCGCCTCGGGTGTGGCGCCCGCGACCGAGACCCACTCCTTGACGGTGACCGGGTGCAGGCGCCAGGAAAAGTAGCGTCCGGCCAGCGATTCGCCGCTCTGGCGGAAGGTGTCCAGTCGCGCGCTGCCCGTGACCAGCAAGGCCTGTCCTTCGCCACGGCCGTCAAACACTCCCTTCAGCCATGACTTCCAGCCCGCCATCTTGTGCAGTTCGTCGAACACGATCAGGCCGGCCGACGGCGACCAGCTTTGATCGAGCATGACGCGCCGATCCGCCGCTACATCCCAGTTGAGAATTTGCGCATCCGGCCAGGCCTCTGCCAGCGCGCGCGCCAGCGTGGTCTTCCCGGCCTGCCGGGGGCCGGAAAGAAACACCATCTTGCGGGCCAGATCGGCCTGGATGAAGGGAGCGAGCGAGCGTTCCATGCCGACCATTTTCCAGTTGACTGGAATAAAGTCAAGACTATTTTCCAATTCACTGGAAAATAGTCGGGGCCAGCGGGACGGTTTCGCCGTAGTGCCAGCGCCGACGTTGTTTGTGACTTCGTTCCCAAGGCCGCGCCGGGACTCGCCCCGGCATGCGACCTACTTTCTTGTTCGCGCAAGAAAGTAGGCAAAGAAGCGCTCCCCGCCTCCCCGGCCCTGCGGGCGGCCCTCGCTGCGGAAGACCCGCCGGGCCGGTCGCTAAACTAGCCGGCCTCTGCGCGGCCGTCGTCGGACAACGCGACCGGACTTCCCCCGGCGAACCTTCCTCGCTCGGCGGGTCAGAGGGGAATAAAAAACGTCACGCCTGGAAAATGGAGCCAGTAACGAACAAAAGCGGCTCTTTCCGGCCAA
>CAIZKA010000542.1 GCA_903933395.1 uncultured beta proteobacterium
AGCGCGTTGAGGATCAGCATGATGCTCAGCAGCAGGGCCGAATCGGACTGGAAGCGCAGGTCGGACAGGAATACCCACATGATGATGCCGGCGACCAGGGTGGCCGCCGTAAACGTCACGGCGAATCCGGTGGTGGCCAGCGCCTTCATCACCGCCGCCGGCAGGTCGCGCAGGGCCGCCATTTCCTCGCGGATGCGGTTCATGATGTAGATCGCGTAGTCGATGCCGACACCGATGCCGACGGCGATCACGGGTACGGTATTGATGTTCACGCTGATGTTGTTGATGCCCATGTAGGCGTAGGTCATGATCGTGGCGAAGATCATCGGCAGCACCATCAGCCAGCCGGCATGCAGCGAGCCGTAGAAGGCCATGACGAAGAGGAAGCTGAGGAACAGCACCAGCGGCACGACGAGCCGGTTGTCGTCGAAAACGGCATCGTTGATGGCGGCATTCACGCCGATGACGCCGCCGCCGAGCAGGATCTGGAAGTCTTTCACGCCCTGGATGTTGGCAATGCCTTCCCTGGCCAGGGCAACGGCGCGCTGGATGGTTTCGGCCTGATGATCCTTGTAGAAGAACACCATGTTGGCATCGGTGCCGTCAGAATTGAGGAACTCGTTGAGGGCCCCCGGAATCGGGCTGCCGGCCATGTAGGCGAACATCAGGCCGCCGACTTCCGCGGCCGAATCGGGAATCTGGTACCAGCGTGGTTCGACGTTGTGGATCAGCCCGTTGACATTGCTGATCAGGGTCGGCAGTGACTTGACGCCGCCCAGGCCCGGGTCGTAGAGCATGTGGTTCTGGAAGGCTTCCATGGCATGCAGCACTTCGGGGCGCTTCAGTCCGCCCCTGTCGGCCGTGCGGGCGACGATGTAGAGCTCCTCCGACCCAGGGAAGCGCTCGTTGATCGCCTTGGATGAGACGTTGTAGTCGTGCTTCGGATAGAGCAGAGGCGAGCCCGGTTCGGCTTCGCCGATCTTGACCTTGACTGCGAAAATGCTGCCGGCGGCCATGAGCACCGCAAAGACGCCAAGTATCGCCAGCGCCCCGGAGCGATGACCGGCCATGCTGATCACGGAGACGATCTGGTCGCGCAGAATGCCGAACTTGTTTTCGGTTTTTTTCGGCTGGGGCAGCAGCAGGAGCAGCAAGGGCACCACCAGCAGCACCGTGAAGATCACCGAGAAGGCCCAGAAGCCGGCGTAGTAGCCGAGCTTGATGTTGATCGGCGCCGCGCCGAGCGCGATCACCAGGATGCCGACCGCATCGACGACGATGGCCAGCGAGCCGGGGCGGAAGAGATCGTCGAAGGCATTGCGCGCCGCCTTTTTCGAGTCCAGCGTGATGGCCAGTTCGCCGTAGTAGCGCTCCACCAGCTGGATGCTGTGGGACATGGCGCGTGCGGCAATCAGGAAGGGGATCACCAGGTTGAGCGGATCGAGGTTCCACTTGAGCAGCGATATGAAACCCAGGCCCCAGATCGATGACAGCACGATGCCGAGCAGCGGCAGGAACACGCCATAGAAACAGCGGAAGTGGATTACCAGCAAAAACACCATCAGTCCCATGGTGTACAGGAAGATCTGCAGGATCTGCGGCAGGTAGGTGTAGACCCAGCCGATCAGCACCGGCTGCCCGGTGGCATAGATGCGGACGCCGGGGCTTGCGGCCTGGGCCCGGACCTTCTGCAGCTCCTTGAAGGTCTTGTCGTAGTCTAGATCGCCTTCGTTCAGTTGCGCCTTGATCAGCGCCGCCTTCAGGTCGGGCGAAACCATCAGCCCATATACGCGTGGGTTGGCCATGACGGCCTTCTTCAACTGGTCGAGTTCCGCGTCGCTGAGATTGGTCTTCGCTGGCTCGTAATAGGCAACGGAGTTCAGTTCGCCGGTCTCGGTCAGCCAGATCTTGCGCGCCGTGCGGTGGGTAAGACTCGACACCAGGTTATGGTTGACGCCGGGCAGGCTATCAACGTCCTGAGTCACCTTGTGGATGATGGCCAGCGTCTTGTTGGTAAAGATGGTGCCGCTGTCTACCTCGACCGAGACGACAATCTGGCTCGCACCGCCGAAGGTATCGCGAATCTGGTTGTGCAACTGGATGTAGGGATGCTTCTGCGGCAACAGGTCCGCAAACTCGGAGAAAATCTTCAGCCCCGGGATCTGCAGCGCAAAAAATGCGGTGACCAAAAGAATGGCCCCCAGAATTGCCTTGGGCGCGGCGAAGATCAGGTTTTCGATCTGGTGCAGCGCGTGGGTAATCTTGTGTTTCATGGCTGGCCTTGGTTATTTTTTTGCGGCCGGGGCGGCCGTCTGTGCCCCGGGCGAGAATAGCTGCAGCGTTCCGGCACCGCCGGCGATAAGCATTCCCTTGTCGCCCAGCGAAAGTGCCGAGCGCAGGTAAGGCGCCGGGCGTCCCTCGATCAGGGCCCATTCGCCCGCCGTCAGTTTGAGCACCAGGCCATTGATTCCCATGGCATACATTTCGCCATTGTGCTTGACCAGTGCATACATCGGCGCCCCGACGCCGCCCGGTTGCTTGACCCAGTTGTTGCCGCCGTCGGTGGTGTGCAGGATAACTCCCGCCAGACCCGATACCCACCCGGTGCGGGTGTCGGTGAACAAGGTCGCATGCGGGAAAAAGTCATTCGGGATCTTCTTGCCGTGCTGCCAACTACTGCCCCCGTCCTTCGTCGTCAGCAGGTTGCCGAATTCACCGGTAATGATGGCGTTGTCGGCATCGAGGAACTGGATCGACATCAGGATGGCGTCTTCGCCGAAGTCCTGCGATTTCCAGCTTGCCCCCTTGTCGGCGCTCGACAGCAATGTCGTCCGGCTGCCGACAACCCAGTATTGGCCCTTGGAGTCGCAGGTAATGGCCAACGGATTGGCCTTGGTCGTGAGTTCCCGAGCGTCCCATTTGCTTGCTGCCGGGTCGGCAATCCAGACCTTGCGGTAGAAGTCCAGCGCCACCCAGGAGCCGTCGGGACATACGGCAAGGCCGATCAGGGAGGACACTCCCGGCAGCACGGTACGTTTCCATGTCGCTCCGTCGTTGTCCGAGCTTACGACCACGCCGTTGTTGCCGGCGGCGACCAGCAACTTGCCGTTGCTGGCGACGGATTGAAACTGGTCGGAACGCTGAACGGGTGCCTTCTTCGCCGTCGACACGGCATCGAGGTTGGCAGCCACGTTGCAGCCGGTGAGCGCGAAGCAAAGCGCAAGGGCCAAAAGATATTTCATCTGAACCGCATCCTCCTTGTGGCAAGGCACTGCTTGCCGTTTTTTGTCATTCCTGCTGTGCCGCTTGACTATCGATCTCCGGCGCCGAACGAACGTGCTGGCGTCCGTCCGCGTTCAGTCACCGGTCATCTAACGCAAGGTTCGGGCCAGATGTTATTGGTGCACCGCGATAGATTGACGGCAATTTGCGTACAGGAACCGCTCGAATCGCACGCATCGTTGAAATCCGGCGCCCGGCATCGCCGCAACAATGATGCCAGTGGCAAGCACCGGCCGATCACATTCCGCCATCGATTGCCTGAATCAACCATTACTCATTTGATCAAAAATTGCCTCCACCGCGGCCTGAATTGATCAATCCGTAAATCCAAAATTCTGTACCGAAGGCACGGGAAATCCGCTTTTTTTCGCGACCAAAATTTTTCATCGCAAAGAGATTGACATTTCGCCGCCCTATTGTATACAGTGTTCCGTATCCCGTATTTCGTGATGACTTCTTTTGGCACGAAGACGTCCTGAGGATTAACGATTACCGCATATTTGCACTCGAAAGTGCAGCCTCGACAAGGCGGTTCGGAGACCTCATCGGCCACGCACGCAACAGTCACAAAAAGAAATGGCAGCAAGGGCATTCGAGCCATACAAAACGATAATCAAGGAGACTAGACATGAGCCAGACCCGCATCATGCTCGATGAAAAGGAAATACCCACCCATTGGTACAACGTCGTCGCCGACATGCCGAACCCGCCCCTGCCGCCGTTGGGTCCTGACGGCAACCCGGTGGGCCCGGAAAAGATGCTGGAGATTTTCCCCGGAAACATTCTCGAGCAGGAAATGAGCGCCGAACGCTGGATTCCGATTCCGGAAGAAGTGCGCGAGATTTACAAACTCTGGCGGCCGACGCCGCTGATGCGGGCGCACCGCCTGGAGAAGGTCCTCGGCACGCCGGCCAAGATCTTCTACAAGTACGAAGGCGTGAGCCCCTCCGGTTCGCACAAGACCAACACCTCGGTGCCGCAGGCCTATTACAACAAGCAGGCCGGCTTCTCCCGCGTCACCACGGAAACCGGTGCCGGCCAGTGGGGTTCGGCGGTGTCCTTCGCCGGGCAGATGTTCGGTATCGAAGTCCGTATCTACATGGTGAAGATCAGCTACGAGCAGAAGCCTTACCGTCGCTCGATGATGCAAACCTGGGGCGGCAACGTCTTCCCCAGCCCGACCAACATGACCCAGGCCGGCCGCGATGCCCTGGCCCAGGACCCGAACAACATGGGCAGTCTGGGCCTGGCGATCTCGGAAGCAGTCGAAGAAGCTGCCTCGCGCGCGGACACCAACTACACGCTCGGCTCGGTGCTAAACCACGTGCTGTTGCACCAGACGGTGATCGGCCTCGAGGCCAAGAAACAGCTGGCCATGGTGGGCGAATATCCCGACATGGTTTTCGCGCCCTGTGGTGGCGGCTCGAACTTTGGCGGAATCGCCTTCCCCTTCCTGGCCGACAACGCAGCAGGCAAGAAGGTCCGCCTGGTCGGGGTCGAACCGATCTCCTGCCCGTCGATGACCAAGGGAATCTACGCCTACGACTATGGCGATTCCTCCGGCTACACGCCCTTGATGAAGATGTACACGCTGGGCCACAACTTCATGCCGCCGGGCATCCATGCCGGTGGTCTGCGCTACCACGGCGAATCTCCCTTGGTGTCCCAGCTGTACCACGAAAAACTGATCGAAGCCGTCGCCGTGCCGCAAGTGGCAACGTTCGCCGCCGGCGTCCAGTTCGCCAAGGCCGAGGGCATCATTCCCGCGCCGGAGTCCTGCCATGCGATTCGTGCGGTGATCGACGAGGCGCTGCGCTGCAAGGAATCCGGCGAACCCAAAACCTTGCTCTTCTGCCTCTCGGGACACGGCCACTTCGACATGGCGTCCTACGACCGCTATCTCTCCGGCAAACTCGAGGACTACGACTACCCGAAGGAACTGGTGGATGAGGCTACGCGGGACCTGCCGAAGGTCGACTGGCCCAAGGCCGCCTAGTTCTCCCCACCCAAGAGCAGGCATGGCCAAACCGGGAAGAGAAAAGCTCTCTTCCCGGTTTGGCCATGCCTGCAATGCGATCGCAATCGTGATCGTGATCGAGATCAACGACAACACACAGGAAGCACATGGCACGCATTTTCAATTTCAGCGCAGGACCGGCCGCATTGCCTGAGGCGGTACTCAAGCAGGCCGCAGAAGAATTGCTGGACTGGCACGGCAGCGGCCAGTCGGTGATGGAAATGAGCCATCGCGG
>CAIZKA010000543.1 GCA_903933395.1 uncultured beta proteobacterium
ACGGCTGATCGACTACACCGGAGGTCCCGATTTCGGCAACTGGCTCGAAACCAACTGCCGCCATGCCTTGGTGTACACGGAAAAGGCCGGCGTGAATTGCATCGTGGTCGATTCGATCGACGACTACAAGGCGATGCTGAAGAACCTGGCCTTCACCTTGTCCCTGTATTCAGGCCAGATGTGCACCACGCCGCAGACCATTTTCGTTTCGCGCGAAGGGGTGAAAACACCGGAGGGCGTGATCTCCGACGAACAATTCGGGCGTGACCTGGCAAATGCGGTCTCGAAATTCCTCGAAGACCCGTCGCGTGCCGTGGAAGTGCTCGGTGCCATCCAGTCGCCGGCGACGTTGGCGCGCCTCGAGGCGGCCCATGGCCTGGGCGAGGTGCTGCGGGCATCAACCGTGGTTGCACATCCGCAGTGGCCCGAGGCGCGCGTGCGCAGCCCGTTGATCCTCAAAGTTGCCGTGGCCGACGAGCGCGCCTACATGGAAGAGCGCTTCGGTCCGATCACCCTCGTGGTTGAAACGGCGACCACGATGGAGAGCCTTGCTGCGGCCGAACGCGTGATCCGCGAGCAGGGCGCGATCACCTTCGCCCTGTATTCGACGGACACGGCGATAGTGGAACAGGCCGAGGACGCGGCGTTGCGCGCGGGCGTAGCGCTGTCGATCAACCTGACTGGCGCCGTTTTCGTCAACCAGTCGGCCGGCTTCTCGGATTTCCATGCCACCGGCGCCAATCCGGCGGCAAATGCCTGCCTGACCGACAGCGCTTTTGTTGCAAGCCGGTTCTTTGTGGTGCAAAGTCGGCGCCACGTTTGATCGTCAATTGAAGAAGGAGGCAAGGCATGAAGGTCTACGCAATTGACGGCATCGTGCCGGTGGTTGACCCGACGGCCTATGTGCATCCGTCGGCGGTTCTGATCGGCGACGTCGTGGTCGGACCGGGGGCCTATGTCGGCCCCTGCGCCAGCTTGCGCGGCGACTTCGGCCGTCTGTTCATCGGCGCGGGTGCCAATGTTCAGGACTGCTGCGTGATGCACGGCTTTCCGGGCAGCGACACCATCATCGAGGAAAACGGCCACATCGGCCATGGCGCCATCCTGCACGGCTGCATCGTGCGCAGGAACGGCATGGTCGGCATGAACGCGGTGGTGATGGACAACGCCGTGGTCGGCGAATCGGCCATTGTCGCGGCGCAAAGCTTCGTCAAGGCCGGCATGGAGATTCCGCCGCGCATGCTGGCCGGCGGCGTGCCGGCCAAGGTAATGCGCGTCCTGACCGAACTGGAAATGGCCTGGAAGGTCGAGGGGACCAGCGTCTACCATGATCTGGTCCGGCGCTGCGCCGGGACGATGCGCGAAGTCGAGGCCCTGACCGCGGTGGAGCCGGATCGCCAGCGGCTCAAGCTGCCCGAATTGAAAAGCCTCCAGGAAACCCGCCAGGCCGGCAAGTGAACAGTCGGCGCCGGTGATACGGCGATTCACCGTCCGCCAGCGCGCTCCGTGCCGCAGGGCGGCGCCAGCCGCGCCGGCGCTGCTGCTAGACTTCGCACAGCGGGCAGGGGCGGATCAATGCCCGGATTGTCCTGCCCGGCGTCGAGCCGGGCCACTTCGCGGAACCGGCGTCAGCTTATGATCGACATCGTGGTTTTGTTCTTCCTGTTTGGTCTCGCGGCCGGACTGTTGCGCTCGGAACTCAAGCTCCCGGCCGCGCTCTACGAATCTCTGTCCGTCGTCCTCTTGCTGACCATCGGCCTCAAAGGTGGCGAGGGG
>CAIZKA010000544.1 GCA_903933395.1 uncultured beta proteobacterium
CGCATCTCCTGGCACCGCTCGATCTCGGCTTCACGACGCTGAAGAATCGCGTCCTGATGGGCTCGATGCACACCGGCCTGGAAGACATCGGCAACAGCCATGACCGTCTGGCTGCTTTCTACGCGGCACGCGCCAAAGGCGGAGTCGGCCTCATCGTCACAGGCGGCTTCGCACCGAACCCGGCCAGCATCGTCATGCAGGGCGCATCGATCCTGGACAACGAGGCCGAGGCCGAAAAGCACCGGGTCATCACCGAGGCGGTGCATGCCCAGGGCGGCAAGATCTGCGTGCAGATCCTGCATACCGGACGCTATGCCTACACCAAGCGCCCCGTTGCCCCTTCCGCCCTCAAGGCGCCGATCAATCCGGCGACGCCGCATGCGCTGACGGAAGACGAAATCCGGCAGACCATCGCCGACTACGCGCAATGCGCGGCGATGTGCCAGTTAGCCAACTACGACGGCGTCGAGATCATGGGCTCGGAGGGCTACCTGATCAACGAATTCCTCGTGCCGCATACCAACCACCGCGACGACCGCTGGGGCGGCAGCCTGGAAAACCGCATGCGCTTCGGCCTCGAAGTGATCCGCGCCGTGCGCGCGCAAGCAGGCGCCAACTTCATCATCATTTTCCGCCTCTCCATGCTCGACCTGGTCGAGGGCGGCAGCACCTGGGACGAAGTCGTGACCATGGCCAGGGAAGTCGAAAAGGCCGGTGCCACGATCATCAACACCGGGGTGGGCTGGCACGAGGCGCGCATCCCGACCATCTACACCGCCGTGCCGCGCGCCGCCTACACCTGGGTGACGCGACGCATGATGGGCGAGGTCAAGATTCCGCTGATCACCACCAACCGCATCAACGACCCTCAGGTGGCCGAGGACGTCATCGCCCGCGGCGATGCCGACATGGTCTCGATGGCGCGCCCCTTCCTCGCCGACGCCGACTTCGTGAACAAGGCCGCCGCCGGACGGGCGGACGCGATCAATACCTGCATCGCCTGCAACCAGGCCTGCCTCGATCACATCTTCTCGGGCCAGTTGTGTTCCTGCCTGGTCAATCCCTTCGCCTGCCACGAACTCGACGTTGAAGTGCTGCCCACGGATACGCCGAAGAAAGTGGCCGTGGTCGGCGCCGGCCCCGCCGGCCTCGCCGCCGCAACGCTGCTGGCCGAGCGCGGCCACCGCGTCACCCTGTTCGATGCCGCCGCCGAAATCGGCGGCCAGTTCAACCTGGCGCGGCGCATTCCGGGCAAGGAGGAGTTCGCCGAAACCCTGCGCTACTTTGGCACGCGACTGAAGGAACTTAAGGTCGACGTGCAACTGAATCGCCGTGTCGCCGGCGCCGACTTCCAGGGCTATGACCACGTCGTCGTCGCCACCGGCATCGTGCCGCGGACGCCTGCCATCCCCGGCATCGAGCACCCGAAGGTCACCAGCTATATCGACCTGCTCGAGGGCCGCAAAACTGCCGGAAAGAAGGTCGCGGTCATCGGTGCCGGGGGCATCGGCTTCGACGTCGCCGAGTACCTGACCCATGCCGGCGACGGCGACCCGATCGACGCCTACCGCAAGGAATGGGGCATCGACCCGAACTACCGCGACAATCGCGGCGGTCTGGCGGCGCCGCAAATGCCGGCCACGCCGCGCGAAGTCTGGCTGCTGCAAAGAAAGGCCAGCAAGGTCGGCGAGGGCCTGGCCAAGACCACCGGCTGGGCGCGCCGCCTGCTTCTGCAAAAACGCGGGGTGCATTTCCAGGGCGGGGTCGACTATCTGAAGATCGACGATGCCGGCCTGCACATCGCGGTCGACGGCAAGCCGGGCGTGCTCGACGTCGATACCATTGTCATCTGCGCCGGACAGGAGCCGCGCCGCGAACTGGTGGCCGGACTCGAAGCCGCCGGCATCGAATACACCCTGGTCGGCGGCGCCGACGTCGCCACCGAACTGGATGCCAAGCGGGCGATCTGGCAGGCGACGGAGTTTGCGGTCGAGTACTGAAGCAAACCTTTAGCCACAGAGGTCACAGAGAACACAGAGAGAAACAGAATCTCGCCTTGCTCTTCTCTGTGACCTCTGTGTCCTCTGTGGCTTGAACTACGGTTTTTTCCAAGCGCTCAAGTGAGGAACTCGCTCCACGCACCCGGCGCACGCAACGGCAGCGGCTCATAGCCGGGCATGGCGATCAG